>JBGQJX010000213.1:0-7086 GCA_041499255.1 Ktedonobacteraceae bacterium
CCAATGCCTGGTATGATCCTGGCGGTACTGGTTGAAGTTGGCCAGCGTGTTAATAAAGGAGATGCGCTGCTGAAACTTGAGGCGATGAAGATGGAGCATACCATTCGTACCGCGGCAGATGGTGTGATCGAAGTAATTTATTTTGCACCGGGTGAGACGGTAGCCGCAGATACCCTCCTGGTACAACTGAAAGAAGTGGATTAATCCAATGACACAAGCGTCGTTTTATGTTCATCCAACTGCTGAGGTATCCCCTGAAGCTCACGTTGGAACGGGGACACGTATCTGGCGCCAGGCGCATATTCGAGAATTTGCCCATATTGGCGAAACGTGCAATATCGGGAAGGGTGTCTATATCGATACGCATGTCCATATTGGTTCACGTGTAAAGGTACAAAACCATGTTTCTATCTTTGAGGGTGTGACGTTGGAGGATGGCGTTTTTATCGGGCCGCATGTCTGTTTTACCAATGACCTTGCTCCTCGCGCGATAACGCCCGATGGCAAGCTGAAAAGCGCCGATGACTGGGAGATTACACCGACTCTGGTGAAGTATGGGGCGTCTATTGGCGCCGGGGTGGTCATCCTCTGTGGGGTTACTATTGGGTCATTTGCCCTCGTGGGCGCCGGGTCCGTGGTAACACGCGATGTTCCGCCACATGGGCTTGTTTTTGGTAATCCTGCACGACAACATGGCTATGTCTGCCGTTGTGCCAGGCGTCTGACGAATATGCGTACGTCGGAGGCAAAATTAGTGGGTTGGTGCGAGGTTTGTGGGCAGGATTGCTTTGTAGAAGTGGGTGAATGAAAGTGGGAAGTCATCAACTAGCCATCTATCGGTTCCGGGAAATCCACTGAAAATCCATGGAGGGCCGATAAATCGGCGGTGGGCGCGATACATCGGCCCCTACGCTTTGTCTAGTTGCTACCAATTGTCGTGATTATACGAACGTGATACAATCAGCAATAAATCATTAACCCCCATGGGAAGGAGCCTTGCTATGGAAGATTCGCTATCCTCTGATAATCCAATCGTGATCCTCAATCCAGCAGCTAATCGTGGCAAAATGGAACAATATCGCGTATTACTCCGCCGTCGTTTAGAAAAGGAACCGCAGGCGGAGTATGTTGAGACAAGCAGGCAAGGTGAAGCGCAGGATCGTGCTATGGTTGCCGCTAAAGAAGGCCGTGCTGTGATAGTCGTAGGTGGTGATGGCTCTGTCCACGAGGTGGTCAATGGCATTCTCTGCGCTGGCAGACGGGTACCGCTGGGTATAATCGCTGCTGGTTCGGGGAATGACTATGCCTGGAATACGCTCAAACTGCCACAGGAACCAACTGCCGCGATTGAACGAGCCTTTACGGGCCAGCTTGTGGAGTCAGATGCTGGTATAGTCAACGGGAAATATTTTGTAAACTCGTTTAGCGTGGGTCTTGATGCGGATATCAGTATAGCGGCCGGTAGAATGAAGAAATATCCATTCATGAGCGGCTTCCGGCTTTATTATACTTCAACTCTCAAGCAACTCCTCTTTGGCTATCATCGCTGCCCGTGGTTAAAGCTTACTTTGGATGATGGTATAGAACCTGTTGAGACGGAGTTCAAGCGTTATGTTTTGATGGCGGTGACCAACGGGCCAACCTATGGGGCAGGCTTTCGTATCAATCCAACTGCTGACCACCAGGACGGGTTTTTTGATGTCTGCACTATCAGCTATACACCCCTACTGCGTGCTCTAAAGTTATTGCCTATTGTGCAAAAGGGGGAACATAGTGGATTGCCGGAAGTAACTTTTTTCCGCGCTAAGTCACTGCATATTGAAAGCCGGGAACAAGTCAACGTTCAGATGGATGGCGAGACGGGGAATGCTAAGAGCTATGACGCAAAAATTCTGCCAGGGGCGCTGTGGGTACGCACGTGAGGGTATGGTTCACTGAATTACTCTACTGGTTGTTGCGCTGTGTGGCCTGGACGCTCACCCACCTGGTTTGCCGTTATCGTGTCTGCGGTCGAAATAATGTGCCAGGGTCAGGCGCTGTGCTTATTGTTGCCAATCACCTGAGCTGGTACGATCCCATCTTGTTGGGTGTTGCGTTACCCCGCCGTGTCTGGTTTTTTACCAAAGCCCAGATATTTGGCTGGCCCGTGGTTGGGTGGCTCGGTAGGGTAACTGGACAGATTCCGGTGCATCGTGGAGAAGGTGACCGTACTGCTATAGAGAGGGCGTTGAGCTACTTACGCGAGGGCCGAGCTGTGGTCTTTTTTCCAGAAGGTACAGTCGAGCGGCAAGAGCAAATGATTGCTGCGCACACTGGCGTAGCGATGCTTGCGCTGCGTTCGGGCGCAATGATCCTTCCTGTGGCCCATACAGGTACACGGCACGTGCTGCGTTCCTGGAAATATTGGTTTCCCCGCGTGCAAGTTCAAATTGGTACTCCATACAAGCCGGTTTTACCAGCGGGAGTGAGCCGCAAAGTTGGATTACAATTGATCACACAGGAAGTAATGGAGCACATTGCCGGGATGCTTCCTGCCGAGCAACGCGGTGTATATGAGAAGGAATAGGGGCTTATTTCTGGGCAACGAAAGCGGATGGGCATAATTTTGCCAGCGTACACTGTTCGCACAGGGGCTTACGAGCAACACAAACGGCTCGACCGTGATAGATAAGAAAGTGCGAAAGGTCTAGCCAGTCCTTCTGAGGGATAATGCGCATCAACGCCTGCTCAATTTTGACCGGGTCCTCGCTTGCTGTCCAGCCAAAGCGGCGCGAGAGGCGCATGTTGTGCGTATCGACGATATACCCTTCGACGATGCCAAAAGCGTTGCCCAGCACTACGTTAGCGGTCTTCCTGGCAACTCCTGGAAGGCTGAGCAAGTCTTTCATCGTATGTGGCACCTCACCGCCGAAATCAGTAATGATGCGCTGGCAAGTTGCGCGAATGTTTTTGGCTTTGTTACGATAGAATCCCGTGGACTTAATGTCCTGCTCCAGTTCTTCCTGGCTGACAGTGGCGAAGTCTTCAACGCTGCGATACTTGCGAAAAAGGTCTTTCGTTACCATGTTGACGCGCTCGTCGGTACACTGGGCTGCAAGCTGCGTGGCAATGAGCAATTGAAGAGGGGTAGAGAAGTCCAACGAACATTTGGCATCCGGATAAAGGCGGCGGAGTTCGGCTATGATGGCCTCGACCTGTTCTGGTGAGCCGGGATCTGGTCCGCTATAGGTAGAGATTGATGAACGTTCCATACTTCAGGATTTTCCTTTTAGTTTTTCCGCCTCATTATATCACTGCCAGCATTTCTGGCCAGTCAGGCGATCAACCAAGGGGGCCGATAAATCGGCCCCTACGGCGGGTTTGCGTATTCACCCTTATTGGTCATGCTCGCGTTGTAGGCGTAGAATTTCTCGCAGGGCGTCGGCCTGACCCCGATTCCAGGCTGCTGAGCGTACTTCCGGGCCGATTACAGGTAAGGAACTGCGCTCACGAATCTGGGCCGCTCGCTCACGGTGCCTGATCTCGTGGAAAAGTTGCCGATCACTCAGGCGCCAGCCGCGCCGGCGAGCCATTTCAGCGAACCACATTACGCGTGCGTATCCAGCGTGATAGTCATGTTCCGTCTCACTTTGAGTTGGCGTATCTTGCATAGTCTGGCCTCTTATGTGTCGCAAAACCAATACTTTACAAATGGAATTATCGCAGATATACGTAGAAACGTCAATTGATTATGGTTAGTTCTTGCTGGTGCGAATAGTGAAAGGTCCCCATTCGCCCGTCAAACCCTGGCCGTGAACAGAGACACTTTTTCCTTGTTCTATGGTTTTTTCCGTCATCAAACCAAGAGCGATGACAAAAGAGTGAATTTTGCTGGGTACCTCTGTATAGACCCCGGCATCCTGGCCATCGACGAAGAAGCGTATCTCATCTTTGTTTTTAGCATAACTGATGCGGTAGTGGTGTACCTGTCCAGGGGTGGTTGCTATAGGGAGTTCATTGAAATAAGAAAAATATTTTGGCCTGACGGCATTTTCGGGGTCCTCAGGGGCAGGTACACCTGGGAAAGGCAGGCGCGCATAGACCGTGGCAATTACGTCGTTGCAGGCAAAGAAGTCGAGCGCTATACCGGTATGAAAATCCAGGAGATTGACTGAAATAAAGCCGTCGTAGAGATCACCAGGACGCGTGCCAGTACAGCGAGCTATCATATCCCATTCAAAACTTATTGTACCATCGTCGGGCGGCACAAACTTTGTTGTTGAGAAGAACATATTTTTCGCGTTATCGAGAGTTTGCACCTGATTATTGAAGCGAGTGATTTTTCCCAAGCGCACGCGCATGCGTTCCCCTTCGACAATGACTACTGCGTCAGGTTCGCGATAGCGCCAGAAAGAACCATCGGGCAAAGCAAACCCGCCATATTCCCAGTGAGGGTCATCCCCTGAAATAATGCTGTGATAGCCTGCATAGGTGAGCGTCTCTTCTTGTTGTTGAAGTGGCGCCTCAGCTGGCGAGGTTGCCTGTGTTTCATTCATGTTACCTTCTCCGATAATTAAAAATGTATTTAGAACTTTGCCGCTCCAAGGGAGTGCTTGTTCGCACAGTATACGACGTGTGGCTGTGCTTTGCATATTTTTTCTGTACAGTAGCATGTCTATTGTAATGGTATTAAGAGTCGCATGAGAATACTGGCGGAAGGGCTGTTGCAGAGTCCTGCTTGCCGCCTGCGGCGGCGACAGAAAAAGAAGTGTGAGGGCAAATTTGAAAATGGTTGCGAATGGAAGGCTGATACGACTATAATGGATACATTCAGTACTTATGGCTTTTCATCCCGGCTCTCAAGATATACACAGGGAAGGAAACAGAGCATGGCTAGCAATAAAAAAATAGAAAACCTGTCTTCAGATGAGGATGTGAAAAAAATAACCCAGGATAGCCTGAACAGCGCTATTCGTGCGAGTAACAGGCCTAAAACTGTTCGCGGTCTTGGTGTGAGCACCTTGAAAAATTTACCTGCTACCATTGGGATGGTACAGAGCTTTATGAAGACCGTCAATTGGAAAACTGCACAAGAAGAGGTGCTGAATGGTCTCAAGCATACAGTGGTGATCGTTGGGCAGCCCAATACTGGCAAGAGCACGCTTTTCAATAAAATCAAGGGGGAAAATCTCTCACCGGTTTCCGCGCAAGCCGGCACAACACGTTCCCTGGTACGCACAGACTTTGGCCCATTTTCATTAATTGACACACCAGGAATAGAAAGCGGCGGTCAACTTTCTGACGAAGTAAAAAGCGGCCTGGATCAAGCCAGTGTCATTGTGTTCCTCATAGATGCAATCAGGGGACTACAATCGACAGACCGCGAACTTTACGAGGGTATCAAGAAACTCAATAAACCGATCATTGTTGCAGTCAATAAGATCGATGCATTGAAAGGTGGGGAAAGTGGCGATCAGCTTGCTACCGAGGTAGCTTTGATGCTTGGTGTGGTGGGGGTCATACCCATCTCAGGCAAAACTGGCGAGAATATTGCTGAAGAACTGCTCCCAACGATGATTGAGGCAAGCCCTGAAGCTGCGCTGGTGATCGGGCATGAATTGCCAGCCTACCGGCGTTCAGCGGCACAGCGTATCATTCGCAATGCCACTCTTTTAAGCCTTGCCGCCGGAATTGAGCCTATTCCGCTGATTGATATTCCGATCCTGCTGGGCGTGCAAATTCGGTTGGTCTTGCGCCTTGCTGCACTCTATGGTGAACCAATTGACACTACCAATGTTATGCTGCATGCGCGGGCTCTGATTTCAACTATGGCTGGTGGCCTGGGCTTTCGTTTCCTGGCGGAACAAGCCGCAAAGGCAGTGCCTTTTGGTGGTGATTTCATAGCCGGCGCAATTGCTGGTGGAGCCACGTGGTCGATGGGCCAGGTTGCTCTCGAGTACTACGATAGTGGTAAACAGCTTAGCCCGAGCGCACTGCGCCGCCTCTACTCGGGATTCTATCGACGGTTCCGCAAGCGGAACACGCCAGAGGAGTTGCGACAGTATCAGCTTGAAGGTAAAGATTTGCCACTTCTCATTGAAGAACCGGAAGCAAATGGATCAGAAGAGCCGAATGTAGAAAAACTAAAAGAAGAGACTGATGGCAAATAAAGTATCATTTCCCTATGATCGCTACAGGACATTGGCAGAACCACTCACTGTTTATTATCCAGAGGCTGAAGAAGAGCTTGCCCGCTGGATATTGCAGTCTATCAACAAAGCGGGCAATTTGCTGACAAATTTACTTGGTCAACCAATGCCTGAGATAAAGCTGCTGTTAGTGGCGCCAAACGATTGGAACCTGGTGCCACGAGATGAGGAAGAAGAGTTACAAAATCCTCATCCTTTCTGGACGGATGTAACGTCGCCGCCAACGCTTGTCGTTCCATTAGAGCTTGATGCAATTTTTGGTAAGCCAACTTTGGAAAAACTTGCTTTTATGCTGTCTCACGAAGTAGCGCTGGCTTACCTGGAAAATGATCCTCGCCCTTATCCTCTTGAATATCCTTTATGGGCCGATGAGTGGCAACTGAAGTTTGCCGCGCTCTGGGTCTCTCAGCAAATAAGTGGACAGGAGGACATCGTCAGTAAGGATCTTTTTGAGAAATACGCGGAGATTTTTGAGCCGGAAGAAGACGGAAAGACGCCAGTCACGATACGTGGTTTTGATTGGTATGAGGATACCATCGCAGAAGACTATTTGTGTTACGAACTGCTGCTCGAACAACTTGCCGCCGATATTCTGAAAAAGTATGGGCCAAATGTACTACCGCGTTTTCTCACGCTTTACCGCAAAGAGCGCAATGTTTTACTGAGTGATGAGGTAACTGAAATGCTGGGAGCTGCGCTTGGCGAGGGTGGCGTTGAGTGGTTAGATGGGCTTGTCTATGTTTAATCGCGTAGCAATTATTGGTTTGGGACTTATTGGTGGCTCAATAGGACTTGCTCTGCATAAGGCTCAAGCGGCACAACAGATTGCTGGATATGACCTGGCGAAAGGTATCAGTAACCAGGCTCGTAAAGTGGGTGCGATCGATCAGCCTTACAG
>JBGQJX010000214.1:0-7066 GCA_041499255.1 Ktedonobacteraceae bacterium
CTTTCACCAGTTCTTCAACGGTAAGCTGACCTACGATACCGCGCAGGTGACCTTCCATCACCAGGCGAATCAGATTCTCGCGTTCTTCCTGGCGCTTACTGAGGAACTGCTCCGCGGCAGTTTTGATGCTCTGGTCGTCAGAACGCACTTTAATCTGTGTAACGGCCTCGACATTGACGGCTACACCCTGGGTCGTATACAGGTCTTGCGACGGGGCGACATCAAAGGACATCAATTCCAGTGAGAAATCCTGGGCGCGCTGGTAGAGCGGTATGACGAAGTGGGAACCACCAGTAATAACTCTGGTCCCGCCTGCTCCATAGACGATCAATGCCTGGTTCGGCCCAACTTTACGCAGTAATCGTCCTATGATCTGGAGGATAGCAAAGACAACAATCACGAGGGCAATGACACCCACGATCAATAATATTAACGGATCCATGCGATACTACTCCTTTTGTAAGTCTTTTCGTATTGCTAATTCTGTGTCAGCTGTGTCTGATTTTTCAAGTAATGCGCGTAATTTAGCTAATTCGTCCGTATGAGACGCTGCATGCTCTACTAGCTCTGTATCCTGTGCTTCTTCCTCCTCATGAATAAATCGTTCCCAGGTCTCAACCTCTGCAATTCCTTGCTGGTAATTGACAACAACTACTTCCTGATCACGCTCAAGACGGCGCCCATCAATACTGCGCGCCGGAACGCTCTTGCGCATTCCGCCAGGGGATATATAGATGATCTCGCCCAGCCCATTTTCCTGGATAGTCACGCTTACTTTCCCCAGCAGCCCTGTGCGATCCGAAACGTCTTGTATTGTCTCTCCTTCGCTATTACCAAACACACGGGCGAGCATGACCAGCATCAATACGGCAATAACTACTCCACTTGCACCTGCTAATAGTAATGTGAAGGGCAACGCCAGGCTGGTTGTGTTGTGAAAAACGTATCCGAAGAAACCAAATCCAAGCAGGAACAGGACTATTGAAGTAGGATTGACATAAGAGAAAATCGAGAGGGAATTTCCCTGAGCACTTTGCGTTGTTGTCTGCTGCGTCGTTACCCCATGCCCTGGGGTATGAGCAGGTCCCTGGCTGGCTACGTGTGTGCTACCGGTGTGTGCAACCGCATGTGGAGCTCCGCTATGTACGTGCCCGCCAAGGTGTAAATCAAAATGATGTGAAGCTGCATGATCCGCCCCTGCACCATGCCCCAGGTTTCCTAAAATGGCTGATCCGATGAGAAAGAGCAGCCCGAAGAGAAAACTGGCGAGGAAAACCAGAGAAAGCGGGTCTGTGGCGATTTGCATTGCTTTACTCCCTTCGCTTTCGGTTAGAGTGAACAATATCCCTTTACATAAACGCAAATCTTAGCATAAAATACAACCTTATCTGTTGCCATTTCCTTTATGCGGACTGTGTATCTGTATCATCTGTTCCAGTTCTTCGACCGGCTGATACAAAAGTTGATCAAAAACAGCCAGGTACCGCCTTGGATAGTCAACTGTGCTCAGGTGCCGGAAAAAAGCGTAAATCTCGGGCTCAGCGAGCCATTCCGCCGCGCTGGCAACCAACCATCTTTCAAAACGGTCGGTATTATCCTCCATATCGGTCAACAGGTCGGTACTATAATCAGGGGGATCACTGACAAGATATGAGGGGTGGACTTTGAAAAAATTGGCCAGTAAATCGCGACTGGTAGCCGTCAGGTGTACGCGTTTGCCCTTCTCCAGTTGGGAGAGATAGGCCTGGCTGATACTCTCCTGAAGCTCTTCTTGCATCAATTTTACAACTTCAGTTTGTGTCAGTGGACGATTGAAACCGCGTAATTCACCCTCAACTTCCCGCAAGTGTTTGATTTTTTCAGCTAAGTTCATCGCAGCATCCTCATAACTATTTGCTATAATGATAATATAACTGATTGTTATCTCCTTGTCAAGTGGTGGCTGAGCGTTAGCAAAAAAAGGCAGTGGCGCTGACAAAACAGCGCCACTGCCTTTTTATTACCGGTGATGTTAGCCCGCGGTAATTGCCCCCGTCGCGTTATCAATATGGACGGGCACACTGGTGAGTGGGGTAGGGGCTGGCCCCTGGACCACCTCCGCCTCTTTAGCTGGATCAAATGCCGCGCCGTGGCACGGGCAGATGAGCATCTGGCTGCTGGGGTCGTAATCGACCGGGCATCCAGCATGGGTGCAGGCAGCATCATACGCCACGAAATTCCCATTATTGAGCCGCACCAGGATACCAGGATCTCCATTCGAAGCGAGGGTAAAAGTAACCGCGCTATTATTCTGTACTGAGTTTACTTGCGCGATCGGGGAGGCTGGCGTGCCATTAGTAGCTGGCGCCGTCGCTGTAGCGCTGACCCCACCATTATTCGCACTCTGAACAGCATTGCCTCGCTCGCTCTCCGGGAAAAGATGCAGGGTGTTCCATATCCATGCCAGGCCGAGGGCGGCTGCGCCTCCCGTCAGCGCGCCAAGTAAGAAGTTCCTGCGGGAATTCTTTGCCTGCTGCTGCGCCATTGCATATCTCGTCTGCTGCTGGGTAGGACGCCTATTTCCGGGAGCTTGCAATTGCTTCTTTTGGCTTTGTGTGATATCTCCTGGTGAAGTGATGGGTTGCTTCTCTTCTTCTACTCCTACTCCCAGGAAGAAACTTATGGGAGGAGCCAGTTGCTTGCGCTCTTTCGGCGAGAAGTAGTGCTGCACAATCAAGGCATCCAATGAGGGAAGACCAGTGTATTGAGGGCCTGCCAGCAATAGTGTGAGCCAGCTGAACACAAAGACAATATCAGACCCATAAAAATATGGATAGACGTGCCAGGTAGCCGAGAGGAAAAACATCAGGCTAATTAGCAGGCCGAAGAATGCCGCTGGCCGGAAGAGCAGCCCGAGTATCGTGCCGATACCGATCGCCAGTTCTCCGAAGACGACGAGTATACCAAAAAGAGTGGCGTGAGGCGCAGCGACATGTATCAGAAACCAGCGCAGTGGTGAACCTGTCGCGAACGCAATTATTTGCTTCCCTAAGTAGCCATGAGCCGCAGGATTAAAAAACTGGGGATCGGTGAGCTTCTGTAGTCCAGCATAAATGAAGGTGATGCCAAGAAATAAACGAAGTGGTAGCAATACCCATCTTGGCACGTTTTTTAACTGGAATTGATTTTCTAATGTTGACATAATATATGTACTTGAAACCTCCTTGCTGCGAGGTAAAGGGGGCCTCACTCTCCTTGTCACGTAAATATACGCGCTACTGACCGGTCAATCCATAACTATGCAAACTATATCTGATTATCTTCAGTAAACCATCAAAAAAATGTAAAAAAAGTGTAAGTTGCTCGTTTCAGTTCTATCGCTTTGTTTTAGTCTATGGTCTCAGGTATCATGCTCAAAGTTCCTTCAGCGTTTGTCTCAATCGTGCCGCGCTCGAAAAGCATAGGATGATGTTCCACGTTTAGCCAGGGTTTCATAAAGTCATCATAGTGCTTGCTGGCAATGTGACCGGACTGTCCCGGTGCATGGCCCGAGAGCGAATCTTTCATATTTGCCAGATTCACAATCTGCCGGTATGATGGTACGACGATGACCACCTCTGGTTGGTGATAGGCTGAGGCTCCCATATTCACAGTATCGATATCTCCGCCAAAGGGATATGGCCCACGGTTAAAAATTTTTGCCAGTGGTTTGACCATTCCCAATACGTGGTTATACGTCAGCGTATGCATTTTGCCATACTGCCAGCGGGTAATCTCGTCGCTGAATTTCTCTCGCAGTTCTTCGACGGCGGCAGTAAAAGCGCCGGCCAGGGCGCTATCCCATGAGCGGGGTCCGTTCGGAATGGCCGAATCCTCGAACCAGCTATCATCGCGCTCATGCATTAAACGAATCAGCAGTGGTTTGCTGCGGCTGGCATACCCATTTGTCAACGACAGGACAGAGGCTCCTCTTCCAAGATAATCATGGACCAGTGTCTCGTCATCACCGAGCATAGCGCCATAAACGATCATCTCAAGCTTGTGCAGAAATGTCGCGTAGATTGCCGCCGCGGCGCTATCGGGAGCGAGCACGTAGTTCCATGTGCGTAACACATTCAGGGCAGCTTTTTCCAGGGCGACATTCGTCTGAATCTTCAGTATATGCGACACAATTTCGACGGCGGGGAGTGAGTATTGGTCCGCTTGTATCTTCGCCATATCCGCTGGCGCCAGTATGCCCTTGCTGGTGAGCAGGTCACGGATGCGCTGCGCCCGGTAGCCATTCAACCACTCGTTCGTAATGTAGTAAGGATAGTCATCGGCCACCACGCGGTTATTGGCCGTGACAATGAAGTGCTGCTCCGGGTTATAGGTTTGCGGCAATTCTTCAAAAGGGATAAAACCAGTCCATTCGTACTCGTCCGTCCAACCTGGAGAGGGCAGCAGACTCTGCCCCTTTGCGCGAATAGGTATTGCGCCAGCCATGACATAGCCAATATTGCCCTCAATATCGGCATAGATCAAATTTTGCGGTGGCACATCCCAGTCACGCAGCGCCTCTTTGAACTCTTCCCAGTTCGTTGCTCTGTTGAGTTTTACAACTGCCGAAATGATGTTGCATTGTTCCAGGCCGGTCCAGCGCAGCGCCAATGGCAGTTCTGCCGCTGCTGCTTGCGCGCCGTTCTGTCCTGCTTTTGTGCTTTTGTCGGTTCCAGCAGCAGGCAGTTTCGTGAGTATAGGGCCATGTCGTGTAACGCGCACTTCCTCAATCTGCGGCGTCTTGCTACCGCGGACTTTAATCTCTTCGCGAACGATTTGTGCCTCTTCCCACTTCCCCTGGTATTCATACTGCTGGGGATTTTCCGGGTTGAATTTCTCGATATACAGGTCCTGTACGTCTGAGACCGCGTTGGTGATTCCCCAGGCTATATACTGGTTGTGTCCAATCACTACCCCCGCCGTACCAGGAAAACTGGCTCCAATGACATCGATATCTCCTGCGACCAGGTGACACTCGAACCAGATCGACGGCGAAGCTTGACCCAGGTGCGGGTCATTACAGAGAATAGGCGCGCCAGTCGTAGACATTGTGCCATCCACAACCCAGTTATTGCTGGCGCCAATCATGCCAAATCCACTGATTTCTTTCAACTGTTCGTACTGCTCCAGCATGCCCAGGTTAACCCCCTGATATTCAACGCCAGGGGGGATAATCAGCGGGTGTTTGGGATCATAGCCAGCCTCCAATTTGACAGCGCGTTCCGTGCCGAGGAGAGCGACAATGCGAGCGCGGATTACCTCCGTCTCCCAGTTCCCCCCCAGGTTCCAGCCCATCATTTTGGCCCATTGGATGCTATCCTTGATCTGCCAGGGTTCGGGTTTGAAGCGGAGAATAGTAAATTCAATAGGCAAATTCTGTTTATTGCGCTCGATATAGGCATTCACGCCGCGCGCGTAAGCTTCCAGAATACGTTTATCATGCTCAGGCAGGCGGGCAGCCTGCGCTGCGGCGGCCCGGTGCATTCCTAGACGGCGACAGAAGCGATCTGTTTCAACAGCAAGCTCGCCGAAAATCTCCGCCAGCCGGCCAGAGCCGATGCGCCGGTTGAGTTCCATTTGCCAGAGCCGTTCCTGGGCGTGCACATAGCCCTGCGCAAAGTACAGATCATCTTCATTCCCGGCATAAATATGTGGCACCCCGTAGCGGTCGAAAATGATTTCCACTGGCTCATGTATCCCACTGAAAATGAGATGGCCCTTCTTCTTGGGTAGAGGACGCTTCATCAACAAATAGTATGCTCCACCCGCTATTCCGGCCAGACCTGCAACTGTCGCTATCGTTTTTTGCCACCAGGATGCCATCACTGATCTCCTCTTGCTATGGGGAGCGTTGTCCCAATAGAAATATACCGAACTGCTGAGTTCTTATCGCTCACAATTAGTAATATAGCAGAAATACAGAGCACGGGCCAACTGCCTCCACACGTTGACCTATGCTCTGTTCTTCCTCGTACTAAACCAGTTCCGTCCCCATCGGCGTATCTCTTACCTCGTACCCCTGCGCTTTCAGCAAATCGCGTATCTCATCAGAGCGCTTCCAATCACGTGCTGCGCGTGCCGTGTCACGCTGCCTCACAAGCTCCATCACTTCCTCGCTTACCTTGCGAGGAGCCTTGGCCTCAACAGTAGCGAGGCGTAGACCTAACACCTGGTCAAAATCAAGGATCAAGCGCCTTCGTTCCGCCGGGGCAATTTTGTGCTCTCGCGCCACCTCCCGCGTGATACTCAGCGCGGTCGGCAGATCCAGGTCGTCGTTGATGGCAGTGTGAAATGCCTCCCGTACTCGCTGTGCCTCCTCAGACCACGTTTCGCTTTCAGCGGTATGGCCATTTACAGCCCCGGCTGCAAGCAGTGCGGCGAGGTCGTCGCGCAAGTTATTAAGCCCGTTCTGTGCCGCGGTCAGCGACTCGTCGGTAAAGTTGATCTTCGACCGGTAGTGCGCGGTCAGCAGCAGGTAGCGGTAAGCCAGTGGGTCAAAGCCCCATTCTTTGAGGGTACTGACCAGGATGACGTTTCCGATTGAACGCGACATCTTAATCTCATCATGCTCTCCCCCTTTACCCTTTACTTTCATCTTGCGTTTGCTGATGGTCAAGAATTCATTATGTACCCAGATCTGGACGGGCTGCTTCCCGGTGGCTCCCTGGCTCTGCGCAATCTCATCCTCGTGGTGCGGGAAACGCAGATCGATGCCGCCAGTGTGAATGTCGAATTGCTCGCCCAGGTATTTCGTTGCCATAGCGGAGCACTCGATATGCCAGCCCGGAAAACCTATGCCCCACGGGCTGGGCCAGTTCATCTGCCGGCTTGCATCGCCATGTTTCCACAACGCGAAATCTTCTGGAGCATCCTTATCTTCGGCAATCTCCATCTGCTCTCGCCCGTGTCCACCCTCCCGCAGGTTTTCCACGGTATTCCCTGATAATTGCCCGTAGTTGGGGAAACGACTGACATCATAGTACACGTTCCCGTTGGCTACATACGCCAGCCCCTTCTCGATCAATTTCGCCGTCATCGTCTGCATCTC
>JBGQJX010000215.1:0-7051 GCA_041499255.1 Ktedonobacteraceae bacterium
GGGAGATTCCACCAGTCAATATCGCGGCGGTGCGCGAGAAGAACTTGTCCATCTTCAAATATCAGCGCGGATACCGCTACACGAAATCGTGCACCCGCTGAGCCTGATAGATGCGTCATGGTCGCGCCTCCTCAAATTATTATAACTATTAGAAGGTACTTACGGACTATAATTTAGAAAGGGAGATTATTTTCGCTCATTATATGTCATATTTGTTGATGAATGAAAGTTGGCTGGCAGTATTCTGCAAAGTGATGCTATAATTGGGACGCATGTTCGTTTGATCGAGCAAGGATGGCAGTTCCCATGCTTGTTGCTTATGGCCCAGGTGGTCGACCAGTTATAGCGGATGAGACGCAGCTTGATATTTTACAACGCTGGTCGCAAGAACGCGCCCTGTATTGTCCTAACTGTCGTGGGATAGTTCACCTACGGGGTGGACCAGAGAAACGTACCCAGCTACATTTTGCGCATCAAAGGGGCGAGTGTAGCTGGGGAACCGAAGCTGAATCGGTACGCCATGCTCGTGGAAAGAGTGTACTGGCCAACTGGCTAAGAGAACAATTTCCTCGAGCGGCTATCACCCTGGAGGAGCGCCTAGCAGAACCTAATCGCATTGCAGATATCTTTATCAAACATGAGAGCGGGGCCTGTTGGGCAGTTGAATTTCAATGCGCTCCACTGGATATACAGGAGTGGCGACAGCGCCATGCTGCATATCGTAATGCCGATATCCTTGACGTCTGGATCATTGGGAACAATCGACGGGAGAAGCAGGAAGCATTCATCGAAGCGGTTATTGCTGCCGCACGCGAAGTGCTGTTTCTTGATCCCTTGACTGCGCCGCCGAGGGCCTGGCTACGCTGGCCAATTGCTCGAGAGACGCTGCAATTATGGCAGCGTGGCACAGCGGTAACTCCTGTCCTCGAGGGATGGGTGGGAAGGTTGGGTTATGGCGCTACGATCGATACTCAGCTACATGATCTAGGCATGAGAGAGGATGGAGTGTTTATGCATTCTATCTCTGCTGCTCTGACAGCACAGACAGACCTTTTGCAAGCCATGTCAGTAGCCACTTCCGTGGATGAAACTGCACTCCTGGCATACCTCCGTTCACGCACTAGTGAGGAGGCTGTGCGGGCGGTTATACTACCTCTGGCTCGTGCCTATTTGCGTGATCCTGAGCTGCTGCGGCGCTATAATTTTGGGCGAGGTGCTCAAGGACAAACTTTGCGCGAAGAGGATACGTTGCGTATACTAAGAGCCAGGGATTGGGTTTTCAGTGTAACGAAGAAAGGATTTACAGTTTCAGATATGTGGGCGATGGTGCAAGAGATACCTTTTGTTGGCCCTTACACGGCGTTTGCAAGCTATTGCGAGATGCTCATAGCGCTATTGCATACCACTTCTCCTTGAGATGCGCTGCTTTTGAAACACTTTTCCCTCCTGAAACGTATTTTAAGGGAATAGACACATGTGAATGAGGCAAAATCGTCCCCTCTCGTTACTAATGAGATGTGTGACGGAAGATTGGATGAGATAGGAAAGGATGTTATAAAGAATGAACAGTTTTGTAAAAGGTGTACTGGTGGGTGTTGGTGTCGGTCTGCTCGTTGCTCCTATGCGGGGTGAGGAGATGCGCAAACTTTTGAGAGAGCGTATCAATGAGTGGCGCGGTTACTTACCAGAAAATGCACAACTGAACCAGTATGTCCAACAAGTATCTGACCGGGTCTCACAGACCAGCAGTGAATTGAAAGGTTATGCGCAGCAGGCTGTCAATAAGGTGAAAGAGACTAGCAGTAATCTTAGTGACCTGGCCCAGCAGGCAACTTCTTCAGTAAAACAAACCGGCCAGGATGTTGCTGATACCGCAAAGCAGGCCGCGAAATCTGCGAAGTAGAACGTCGAGGCCAACCCATCAAGCACTAACTAAACCTACAGAGGCTAACCTATATTGGCTTGAAAAGAGGCCTTGAGAGGAACAAAGTGAAACCAGCATGCTGGTCTCTTTGTTCCTCTCAATTTTTGATGACTATTACATATAAAAGTTCTGGCGCGTCTCTTCTTCAGCAACCCTCTCTTTGAAAATATTACCTACTAATGTTTTGCATACACTCCCGCGCGAACATACGAACTGACTCAAGATCTTTCGAGTCCTGCAAAAAGATAATTACTTCCTGTGCTCCAGCCTGCTCGATTTCTTTGAGACGCTGGCGAATCATCTCGGGGTTTCCGACAAGCGCCTGTTCGCGTATGCGGCCGGAAGGGATGTTTCGCAAGTATGGTCCTGTTTTGGCTATAGCTTCCTTGTCGGTCTCAGCGATCGCGCAATTGAAGAGGACCGTACGTTTGATACTGTTGTAATCACGTCCGATATTCTCGCAATGTTTCTTGAGGATGGAAAATTTACGTTCAAGTCCCTCGTTATCAATGTGCCCTATGTTGCAGGCATCCGCGTACTGGGCAACCAGCTTGAGCGTTACTTGTTCGCCGCCCCCGCCGATCAGCAAGGGAATATGCGGTTTCTGTACACCTTTAGGCTGGTTGATGGCACCATGCACATGATAATATTTTCCTTCAAATACTGCCTCATCCTGCGTCCACATTGCCAGGATAACCTGTACTGCCTCGCGTAGATAGCGCAAGCGTTCTGGGGCATCGGGGTACCCATACCCATAGGCCCTGAATTCGTGTTCGTACCAGCCTGCACCGATGCCAAAATCCAGGCGTCCATGTGAAAGGACATCGACAGTACTTGCCATCTTGGCCATGAGCGCCGGGTTACGGTAGCCGTTGCAGGTGACCATCTGACCGATGCGCACGCGCTTTGTGTCGCGAGCGAGCGCAGCTGTGCTTGTCCAACATTCAAACGTTATTTCCTGTGTGGGGACAGGCACAGTGTGAAAGTGATCAAAGAGCCAGATTGAGTCATATCCCAGTGCTTCAGCCTCTTGCGCGACACCGGTCATTGTTTCATAGGCTTCGACGGGGTCGGTTATGCCAACAAGATCCATACGCCATCCCTGAGGAACGAGCAAACCAAACTGTAATGCCATGTGAGTGAACTCGCTTTCTATGTGGTAGGTAAAGAAAGATAGAGATTATCCATCATCTTATAACAATGAAGGGTAGTTGAGCCAACAACAAGTTGTAAGGGAGTAGGTAATTGAATCTATTTTAATGGCTATTGGCGAGCGGCAGAGGGGAAGGTTAAGCTTTGTGACATTGCTCTGTTTTAAGCCGTAATATAATGAGCGGGTATTTATTGTACGACAGTGACGTTGAATACTATTTTTTACCCACAAAGGTGAATATGTCCCACTGAAACACAGGTAGCCTCGTATTGCCTGCCTGGAAGGAGTCGTTCCGTGCTCCGCAAAGATCGGATACTTGAAGCATTACGATCAATGTGTGCACAGCGGCCAGCACAGAGTGGTGCGTTGCGTCGTTATGCTGGCTTCAGCGCTGAAGATGTAGCAGATTTCGCTGGCGTCGATCGAACCAATGCAAGTCGCGACCTTAATTTACTTGCCAATGAGGGAAAGATTCAACGTATCCCTGGACGTCCTGTGCTTTTTACTGTCAAAACTCCCTCCACAGAGCCACTTTTCGAGAACAGTAATAGCAACAGTAGTAACGGCAACAGGCAGAGTGTTCAAAGGGAATACTCTCCAGGAAGGGTAGAGTACCCGCCTGAAATTGAGTACCATCATGATATACCCCTGAAAGTAACACAAGAGCCTGGGAAGCCTCCAGCAGTCGTTGCCTCTGTACATGTTGGCGCTGTCGTTACCAGTTTTGAAACGCTGATAGGTGGGGGAGAGGGACTGAAGGTTGCTATTCAGCAGGCCAAGGCTGCTATGCTTTACCCGCCGCGTGGCCTGCACACATTGCTTTGCGGCCCGAGCGGCGTTGGTAAAACGACATTTGCCCGTTTGATGCATGGATTTGCGCTGGAACTCCACGCGCTGCCTGCTGATGCCCCCTTTATTAGTTTCAACTGTGCCGATTATGCGGGCAATCCTCAATTGTTGATGGCGCACCTCTTTGGTGTAGTGCGTGGTGCCTATACAGGCGCGGACCATGATCGTGAAGGCCTGGTAGAGCAAGCTCACCGTGGTATTCTTTTTCTTGATGAAGTGCATCGCCTCCCTCCAGAGGGCCAGGAAATGTTATTTTACCTGATGGATCGTGAACGTTTCCGGCGAATGGGGGATGTGAAGGAACGCGAATCCTCACTGCTGCTGCTTGCAGCTACCACGGAAGATCCCAATACTACATTGCTGCCAACATTTCGCCGGCGTATTCCTATGACGATCAGCCTTCCAGGCCTCAATGAGCGAACAATGATGGAACGCTACGAGTTGCTGCGTGCCTTTTTTACCACTGAATGCAGTAGCATTAAAGCGAATATCCACGTTGCCCCGCAAGCTTTGCGAGCTCTGCTTCTTTATGAGTGTCCTGGCAATATTGGTCAGTTGCGCACTGACGTACAACTTGTCTGTGCATGGGCCTACCTCGAATATCGTACCAACAATCTTGCTGAATTACATGTCTATATGGGAGTTTTACCAGATCATGTGCGACGAGGTCTCTTACGTACTGCTGAACTTAACCGGGCATTGGGGCCTGTATCGCACCTGCTTGATACAACGCATATCTTTACTCCCACCGGTCTTGAAGCCCTGGACAGTTTGCCAGAATCTGCACAGGACCTCTACGATACCATAAGTAGAGATCTGGGGGTGCTCCGCCGCAGCGGACTGGAAGAAAATGAAATCAACAGGCTGCTTCATATTGATATACAGCACTATTTTCAACGCTTTGCAGACCAAGTTTCCCATGGGAAGCATGGCTCGCCCTCTAACCTGGTCGATGAACGTCTGGCGGTGGTGAGCCAACGCATTGTGCAATATGCTGAAGAGCAACTGGCGCGAACTTTTCCTGAAAAACTGGCACTGGTACTGGCCATGCATCTCACCAGTACGCTTGAGCATATTACGCATGGTCGAATGATTGTCGAACCGGCCATTCAGTCCGTACGGTTCACTTATCCTATTGAATACGAGGTGGCGCGTGTGGCCTTGTTCCAATTCCGCTCGGCGCTTGGTGTGTCTCTGCCAGAAAGCGAGACGGATGTACTAGCGGTGCTCTTAGCAAATGCTGATGCTTTATTGAGCAATGAACAGTCCACAGTTGGTATTGTTGTTGCTGCCCACGGGCGGGGCATAGCTGCGGGCCTTGCGGAGTTGGCGAATACGCTGGTTGGGGTTAATTCGGTACGCTGGGTGGAACTAACGCTGGAACAATCTCCGGAGGAGTTGCTCGGTCTTGTGGCGCACTGGGTGCGTGTAGCAGATCAGGGTGGGGGGGTATTGTTGCTCGTTGATTTTGCTTCGCTGCTCTCTTTGGGTGAACTGGTGATGCATGGTGATGGGCAGGCAGGAGTGCAGGTACGCACAATAGCGGGAGTCAGTGCGCCACTGGTGGTTGAGGCTGTTCGTAGGGCCCAGCGTTCTAAAAGTGTCACCCTTGATCAATTGGCTGCGAGCCTCAGCCTTTACCGTCCTGTAGAAGAATCGAGTAAAAACAGAACCCCGATAAATCGGGTCCCTACGTCGTTCCCCCAACAAGACGCACTGGAGAATGAAAATGACGATTTGAATGTGCAGTTTACTGCATCCCGGAATTCAAGGGTTATTCTCTCAGTGTGTTTGACGGGATTTGGTAGCGCGGCAAAAATAGCCGAATTGATCGAGGAGC
The DNA here is from genome assembly GCA_041499255.1 of Ktedonobacteraceae bacterium. GTDB lineage: Bacteria > Chloroflexota > Ktedonobacteria > Ktedonobacterales > Ktedonobacteraceae > UBA11361. Next base: position 5,767 of record JBGQJX010000215.1, read on the forward strand.
ATCTTCCTGGTCTGCGCCAGCAGGGGGTGGAAATTATTTGTATGGACATCAACCTGTCAGGTAAGACCGAGGCAGATGTCCAGCGCCTGGTAGGCAATAGAGATGTGGTAGCTATTGTTGGAACTATAAATCCACACCTGGAGAGCTACCCCTTTATTGCTCTTACTGATTTTCTTTTTGGCGACGGTATCGCGCGCTTACGCACTCTACTTGGTGGAACGTTGATAGATCCAGCTTTACTCCAGCCTCCATCAGTGGCGGAGCAAGATACTATTTCTACTGACCCGGTATTGCTAGATATTGGCTCAACACCGGTGATAACACAGCGCAGCGAACTGGTGCGTGAGATAACCAACACACTTGGCCAGAGTCTCTTATTTCTCAATCCTGCTCGAGCAATGCCTTTGATCGATCATATGATCGAGTTGATCGAGGTTGAGGTGGGAGAGACATTTGATATTGAAGTGCTGGCGGGCCTAATGCTTCACCTGGCCTGTATTTTGGAGCGTGGCTTACAACATAAGGGTATCCTTGTCAGTGAGAGTGTGCGTACACAGGTTGGGCAACAATTTCCCCGTGAGCTTAGTATCTGCCGCCGCGCACTACAGGTGCTGAGCGCGCAGATTGCACGTCCATTGCCTGATGAAGAAGCATATAATATCGTAGGCATCCTCAGGCAGGTAGATATTTTTTTTAGCGCTAATAACTTGTAGGATTACAAATTTCTTGAATTACTTATTCTTTTTAGTGTGTTATGTGTGTAGCACAGTATTTGGCATGATTATTGCAATATTATGAAATATACCCGTGATTGAGCTAATGCAATTGTAGTGTGTAGCGATAAGGTATATATGCTGCAGATCATATGCTCAAAATTTGAAAGCCATCGCTGCAACGAAGCTAGCGCGTCTAGCAAAGCTTAGGACGGATGAAAGGAAGTACCTATGGTCAGCAAGGATGCAAGGAAGTAACTAAGCCCGGCAGCGATGCAAGGGAGTACTCGTAAGGGGAGTTGTCATGATACGGGTATTGATAGTGTGTAGCTGGGGGATGTCTACTAGTCTCCTGGTAGATAGTATGCTCACAGCTGCGAAAGAGCGCAAGTATGAATTAATCGTCGAGGCTTTGAGCGCGGGGGAATATGCAGAGAAAGTCGATGTCTGTGATGTGGTACTCATCGCACCGCAGATTCGTCATCTACGCAAAAGCATTGAGAAATTGGCAGCTACGGTGGGGAAACCAGTGGCAATGATAGAACCTTTTCATTACGCGACGATGAATGGAC
>JBGQJX010000216.1:0-7030 GCA_041499255.1 Ktedonobacteraceae bacterium
ACCATGGCCAAACCCATCAAGTGGACCTACACCGGGCTGGCCTAATCATGGAGATATTTATCACTCAGTGTACTAGTGCTTTGATAAGAGATTGATCGACGTACAAAAACAAGTTGTAAACGGTTTCTTTCAAATCATTCTCCTGCGAGTCAGTTAAGAAAACATATCCTAGTCGCCCTGCTTAAAATATCCGCCGCTTGCTGCGCCTGCCATTGTCCGCCCTGCCGCAACAATGCGGCCTTGAACCGTCGTTCCGTCGGTTTGCATACTTTCCTCTTAATTTAATTTTACAACAATATTGGGTCAAGAGTTAGGAAAGGGTCAAAAGTGCCATAGGATTTTTTATCTGACAAATTATCTAATTGGGGTATGAATAGCAACGGAACGAAAATAGGCCTTACAGGAGGGTCGGTACCAAAGGTACGTTGCTGGTCGGCTTCGCTCCGCTCCGCCTGATGGTATTTATTCATTGCGAAAAGGGCAACAATACAGTAAGATAAGTGGAAATACGCAATGGTTTGATATGAGCACTATAACATTTGATAGCCTTTCTTCTGTAAAGCGTCTCCGTGAAAAAGGCGTTTTTACGCAAGAGCAAGCCGAATTGATAGCCAGTGAAATAAAGGTATCAAGCGAGGTTGATATTTCACACCTTGCGACTAAAGAAGAGTTAAAAGTTGCTCTTGCTGAAATGAAAACAGATATTATTAAATGGGTCGTTGGCATGGGCTTCGCTCAGATGGCTATGGTTCTTACTCTTCTCAAGCTGCACTAAGTTACAAATCATTCGCGCATAATTTGTAGCTTCCGCGCTCCTCTACGCAGCAGGCTCAATAACCCTTCTTTTTCCCCTCGCGGCGGACAGGCGGTCAACAAAAGTGTCTGTGACTGTATCATCCTGCTGCACATCATCATTCGCCACAACCTGCGTGTCACCCTTATCCAGGTCAAGCTGGCGGTTGATTTCCTGCTGCTTAATGAAAAGCTCACGCAGGCGGTCTTCATGCTCGAAGGGACGGTTAAGCTGCTCCCGGTAATCGGCAAGCGCCTTTTCCATGCGCTCACATTTGGATTTTTCTTCCTCGGCATCACGGTCAAGGCGACGAAGCGCATATTCAATGCTGGCTATTGTTCCTAAAGCGTTCTCCGGGTTCAGGTTCGCTTCGTAAGTATGTTTGCCACGCAGATACAGCCTTGGCGTTTCACCTTCACGACCGCTAAAGCTGCTCATGATTGCAAAGCCCCTGTAGTGACCCAGGCGCTTCGGCTTTAATTCCTGGCCGTCTTCCCATAATGACGACATAATGGCCTTAATTATGGCCGCGCCTGCTTCTTCCCGCGCATTCTTGCCCGAATATACATGGTCGTCCACGGCCATGATAAATTCTTCCGCTTCATGGGCGTTGCGAGTCGCTATATCTTCCAGCAGCCCGGCATGGCATTCCCTGGAATTTTCAATCCGTCCGGGTAAATCCCTTACCTGCCTGCCGATTTCATATTGCTGGTTCAGGTGAGCGGCGCGCAGCATGTCGAGCCTGCGGACTTCGGTGTCGATCCTGACCTTTTCCATCACGGCGGGGTCGCCGGACGCTATCGCCTTGATTTCGGCAAAGCTCAGTGCGCCGTTTTCCAGGTCTTCGGCTTCACGCACTGTGACATCGCCGCTCATGACCTGCTGAATGAGATGGGCTTTGGTTTCCAGCGTCTGCCACATATGTAAATCCCAACATTCTGATGGTGGGGGTCGTACCATTATTCTGGTCCTATGAGTTCATCACAGAACGCATAAGATAACTCATCCACAGGATAATTATGCAATTTCCACCATCAGAATATTGGGATTTACACATTCGCGGGCAGAGTCTTGAAAGGGGGGATAGTGGGGGGAGAGTTATCTGGTTTCTTCGTGGCCTTCGGTGGGGGGTTTGCCGGCTTCGCGTTGTTTTTTCAGAAATTCCTCGCGTGCTTTCTCTTCAGCGATGATATCGGCAGCTTCGTCCGCCATAGTTCTTCCTTCGCCACCGCCGTTGCCGCCGCGTCTCTGATAGCCATTGCCGGTATCCAATACTTCGCGGGAACGCCCACCTGACTCAGATTGTCCGATAATTCCACGTTCCTCAAGCAGATCGATGAGGCGCGCGGCGCGAGAATAGCCAATACGCAAGCGGCGTTGCAAGAGCGAGATGGAGGCTCGTTCATATTCTCGCACCACTTCTTCTGCTCGCTCTAACAGGTCATCCTCTAACTCAAAATCATCAGAGACGTGTTCTTTAATCTCCCAGCCTGGCTCTATAGGCTGGGGCATAGCAGTCGCATCTGGTTTACTGCTACTATTCACGGCGTTCATATGTTCTAGGGCTTGCAAGCGCCAGTAGGCCACCAGTTTTTCGGCTTCATCATCGGCCAGGAACGAGCCTTGAATACGCTCTGGCCTGCCAGCGTCCGCGGGGAGATAGAGCATGTCGCCACGACCGAGGAGGCGCTCGGCGCCGCCCATATCAATGATGGTGCGCGAATCGACCGCTGAGCTCACCATAAACGATATGCGCGTGGGGATGTTGGCTTTAATTAAGCCGGTAATGACATCGACGGAAGGGCGCTGCGTAGCGACGACAAGATGGATGCCTGTTGCGCGCGCAAGTTGCGCCAGACGACAGATCATGCCCTCCACCTCTTCCGGCGCTGCCATCATCAAGTCGGCCAGTTCATCGATGATGATGACAATAGCGGGGAGTTTCTTCATTGTCGTATCGCCACGAGCCGCCTTCTCGGCACGGAGTTTGCGATAGCCGTCAAGATTGCGTACACCTAATTGAGAGAAGAGGCGATAGCGTTTCTCCATCTCGGTAATGGCATTTTTGAGCAGGGGAACGACGCGCTCGACCTCGGTTACGACAGGGAAGAGCAGGTGTGGTATGCCAGTATACATGTTGAGTTCGACCATTTTGGGGTCAACCAGGAGCAGACGCACATCTTCGGGGCTGGCCTGCGTGAGAATACTGGCAATAATGGTGTTGATGCAAACCGACTTGCCGGAGCCAGTGGCGCCTGCAATCAGCAGGTGGGGCATGCGAGTGAGATCGCTGACACGAACGGCGCCTGCAACGTCTTTGCCAAGGGCGATAGCCAGTTTAGATTTCGCTTTCGCGGCCTGGTATTCTTTACTCTCCAGGACTTCACGCAATGTGACGAGACGGCTATTTTTGTTGGGTATCTCGACACCGACGTATGGGCGACCAGGAACGGGGGCTTCCATACGGATAGTTTTTGCCTCGAGCACCAGCGCAAGGTCATTTTGGAGCGCCATGATACGACTGACCCGCGTGCGCGCCTCATAGACGATGTTACCGCCAGCGTCCCTAACTGGAATATATTTGCCCTTTCCTTGCTGACCATCTAGCTTCATTTCCGGCTTACCAGTTGGACGAATGCCAAATCGGATGACTGTCGGGCCGATACTGATGTCCTCTGGTTTCACTTCGGCATCGACACGGAAACTGCGTAAGGTGTCCTGGATGGTTTTTGCCAATGTGGACGTATCGTCGCCTAACATCTGCAATTTGACATCTTCGGGATTGTTGAGCATTGTTGTGTCAGGGAGTTTCCAGGGAGACGCTATTAGAGCATCTTCTGGCTGGCCGTAATATTTTGATTGGTTTTTCTGTTGAGGGTTGGGGGCAAGCGATTCCATGGTTGGATATTTTTTCCCGGCGTTTTTGCCGACCCCCTGGTTAAAAGGTAATGGCTGCTGGTTCACCCCTTGTACCGCGTCATTATGCTCCGCGAGATCGATTGGAGGGGCAGGACGCGGCCCGCGTGGGATGCGACTGATTTGCTGCTTATGGATATTGATATCATTGAGGGGATCATCTTCATCGCCAAAATCGGCCTCAAATTCAATGATAGCCTGGTCATCTTCCTCAACGGCAACAGGAGGTGTTGACCCTCGTTGACCTTTGGCAGGTGAAGATGGTGCAATGGGGGCAATGCCGCTGCCATAGCGACTGAAGCGCGGACGCTGGCCTAAGAACGGGGAGGGGCCTGAAGGACGGTTGGATGGGGAGATGGACGCGCTTCTCTGTCCAGGTGTGGCAATACCACGAAAAGCGCGGGCAAGGTACATGAAATGCCCCAAGGTGATCTGGAAGGTCACGATGGTAACAATGCCAAAGAGACCGAGTAGCAAGACATGTCCCGCAGCAGGGGGCCAACCCAATAAGGGCCGTACGAGTAATGCGCCCAAAGCGCCACCGGTGGCCCCACCCAATAGTAATTGACTTTCGACAAGGAGAAGCAGCCAGAGGATCACCATCCCGACTACCATCGGCCAACGAATAAATTTTCTATTGCGTATGCCTTCGATAAAATATGCGGCGGCAAAGGCGATAAGGCCAACAGAGAGCAGGAAGGCTGACCAGCCAAATAATACAATTAAGGCTCCTTTGAGTATTGAAAAGACCGGGGCAGAACGCAACACCGTCAGAGCAGCAAAGAGCAAGAGCGCTAATAAGAGGAAGAGTATTCCCAGAAAACGCTGCTGGTGATGAGGTGGCAGATTACTCCAGGCATCACGCGCTTTGGCGATAGCACGCGAGTCTGCTGTACTATCAGGAGAGGGGGAAGAACCTTTGGCAGGTCGATTAGCGCCGGGGGATGGGCTTTTTTTCGCGCGCCGTTTATTGCCTTGCGAACGTTTTGAAGCTGATTGTTTTTGTGATTTTTCCTGGCGACGAGAACCTTGCTTGTCGACATTCTGAGCGCTACGAGCACTTTGCGATCCAAGGCTTCCCACTACGTTACTCACACGAGAGGAGCCTTGCGCTATACTCGGTCCAAGGCGGTCGTTCTGCCTGGCTGATTTTTTGCTCTGATCACTACCTGCCATACTGGTTTCCTCCTTCTTTTAGATTTCAGAGACACCAGTATCATAGCGCATATGTTCCAGAGAAGCAATAGGAGTAAGGAGTTTTTGTGCTGAGGGTTTCACGGGCTGGGCCTGTGAAACCCTCAGCACAAAAATTATACTTCCATAACGATAGGTAGGATCATGGGGCGGCGGTGAGTCTTTTCGTAGAGAAACTCGCTGAGGGTGTGTTTGATTTTGTCTTTGACAAACGACCAATCTGAAGCATGGCCATTCAAACCGATAAACGATTCCAGGACGTGTTCACGGGCACTCTCAAGCAATTCTTCAGAGTCGCGCATGTAAACGAACCCACGAGAGACTATATCAGGGCCGGCCAGAGGCTGACCTGTCTCTTTATCAACTGTAAGCACCATCATCAGGATGCCGTCCTGGGCAAGAACCTGGCGGTCGCGGAGGACGATTTGTCCTACGTCACCCACGCCAAGGCCGTCTACAAAGACATTACCGCAAGCAGCATGGCCTTTTACGGCAATGGTATCCGGGGTGACTTCAATCATATCACCGTCTTCAGCGACCACGATATGGTCCGCCGGTATATCCATCGAGTGCGCCAGTTTCGCATGAAGCACGAGCTGGCGATATTCGCCATGCACTGGCATGAAGAACTGCGGTCGAAGCAGCGCCAGCATCAATTTTAACTCTTCCTGGGCGCCGTGTCCCGAAACATGGACATGCGAGATGGACTGGTAAAAGACCTCTGCCCCCTGCCTGAACAGGTTATTAATAGTGCGATTGACCATTTTCTCGTTGCCTGGAACAGGTGTGGCTGAGAGAATCACTGTATCACCTGGCTGAATACGCACCAGGCGATGATCCTGGTTGGCTATGCGCGTCAGCGCCGAGGTGGGTTCACCCTGGCTGCCAGTACAGATAATTACCACTCTCTCTGGCGGGAACTTGCTGATATCTTCAGCACGAATGAGCGTGCTTTTGGGTATGTTCAGATAGCCGAGTTCCACGGCCATTTGAACGTTGTTGACCATACTACGCCCCACGAGGGCAACCTGGCGCTCATAACGGACGGCAGCGTCAATTACCTGCTGCACGCGCGAAAGCAATGAGGCAAAGGTAGCGATAAGGATACGACCAGAAGCGTTGGCAAAGATTTTGTCGAATGAGTCATTGATAACACGTTCGGATGGTGTGTACCCGGGAGACTCTACACGAGTACTATCGCCCATCATGAGCAGTACACCTTCGTTGCCGATGCGTCCCAGGGTACCCAGGTCAGCGGGCTTGCCATCGACAGGGGTGTGATCAAATTTGTAATCGCCCGTGTGTACGATAGTGCCTATGGGTGTGTGTATGACAATACCTACGGCGTCAGGGATACTGTGATTCACGCGGAAAAACTCAACGAGGCTTTCCCCCAACTCCAACTGGTCACCGGGAGTAATCAAATTCACGGTGGCTTTTTCAAGAAGTTTATGCTCTTTCAGCTTTACATTTATCAAACCCTGGGTGAGACGAGTTGCATAGATGGGTGGGAAATCGAGCATGGGTAAAATGTAAGGAATAGCTCCAACATGGTCTTCATGGCCGTGAGTGATGAGGATACCACGGATACGGTCTTTTTTGTCATTGAGGTAGTTGGTATCAGGAATTACCAGATCCACTCCGAACATCTCATCATCCGGGAACATGACCCCGGCGTCAATAATGATGATGTCGCTACCATATTCGACGACCATCATGTTCTTTCCGACTTCCCCTAATCCTCCCAAGGGGACAAGTCGAATTTTTTCTGTTGTCAAGGTAATAAAGGACCTCCTAACTACACCCGGGGGTGTAGCCATCTTTTACACGAGATTACCCTCGTGTATCTAGTTAATATTTTGTCTGTGAATATATCTCCACTTCTGTCTTCACTACAGAAGTTAAAGCCGAATTGATTAGAATCTATTATTCCACTATTAAGTGTATCATATGTGAGGGTAAAACACAAGCGGGCTGAAAGCAATGGAAAAACCGCCTATGTGGGCGGGTGAAACGGCGATGTCCTATTTTCCCATAGGGCTACCCCTACAGTATCGTCAGAGCTGAAGAGCTTAACGGCCGTGTTCGGGATGGGAACGGGTGTACCCTCTTCGCTATAATCACCGG
>JBGQJX010000217.1:0-6995 GCA_041499255.1 Ktedonobacteraceae bacterium
ACATTCCTTACTTGCTTAGTGAGGAGATCGTGATATCACGATGATATTCTCTAGCAAAAAGAAGATTTAATACTAGCCATGGTGCAACACTTGAATATCTGGTCAATTATGATACCCTGGGACAACCAGAAGAAGATTCTCACCGTACTCATAATTCTGAGCCAGGTTCCCGCTTAATGCACCCCTAAATAGGAGGGGATGAAAGAGGAGGCATTGGTATGTTACGCGGTCTGTATCGATTTTATCTCTACGCGGTTTTTATCGCGATGTTAGTGTTCGCGGCAACCGGGATGATACAGCTCCTGACAACGCTGTTTCAACACATCTTCAAGGAGCCGTACAATACACCCACCACGGCTAGTCTTGTACAAGCTATTGTGTACGGCATCGTGTCGTTGGTTGTCGCGGCGTTGTTTGGCGGGCTGCACTATTGGCTGATTCGCCGCGATATGCGGGATGACCCTCTGGCAGGAAATAGTGCAGCGCGATCTTTCTTCCTCAATGCTGTAGAACTGATCATCCTTCCGTCGGCGGTCGGCTCTGGGGCAGCTACAATTTCTGCTATTGGGCAGCCCAACTTTGGTGGAATAAGCGGAAATCTGGCATTTGCGATCACCTTCTTTGGGCTGTGGATATTGCTCGAATTGGAACGCCGGCGCTCCCAGGCAAGTTCTGGAGCGGCTGTTGTTTTCCAGAGGCTACACCTCTACGGCACGCAACTTATTCTCTTATCAATGTTCACTTTTTACTGGCTACGAACTGTAGGAGAGTTGGCGGATAGCATCATCTTCGGTGGTGCAGGGTCCTCCGCCATCTGTAATGGAAACATCGGGTGTCAGGGGCCTACTGCTGGCATTTTAGTTGCAGACGCGGCGAGTTTGCTATGGGTTGTGTTGTTCTGGATAGGTTACGGCTGGCTGAGTCGCGGCGATACGGCTTCTATGTTACGCAGGGTGTTTCACCTTATCAGCTTCGGAATTGGCATTATCGCTGTACTGGTGGGTATCTATCGAGGGGCAGCGCTGATTATGCTATCGATCTTCAAAGTGCCTGTTGCGGCACAAAGCATTTCAGGTCCATTCGCTGAGTATGACGTAATTTCATCACTGAGCCTGGGTCTCATTGTGACAGCAGTGTATGCATTATGGCTGCGCGATGCCGCGATGAAGCAACCGATAGAAAAGGTTTCGATCTTCCTGACAGGACTGGCTATTGCTGCCGCGCTCCCCGGTGCGGCATTCTGGTTTGGCGGCGGGTATGTACTGCTGAACATTTTAGAGCTGGTTAATCCTTCCAGAACGGGACTGACGGCGGGAAACTGGGCGATAGCGATTGCCTATGTTGTCGCAGGCATCGCATACATCCCGCTGGGTCTCCTTCTGCGCCAGAGGAGTGCAAAGCTGGCGTCTCTCGCACCACAACGTGGCTTCACTTTTACGCTGTTAGGCGGTGGAATACTGGCAGCAGCGATCGGTGGAGCGACTGCACTTTATGCATATGGGACGGCGGCGCTCGGCTCACCCGTAGACAACTGGCTGTATGTGGCCCACCTGGGTATTGCGGCGTTCGCAGTAGGCGCTGTGATTGCGGGTATCTATCTGTGGACAAGTATCCGCTCTGGTTTCTTCAGCAGAACGAAGCAGCCGGTAGAGGCGGTAGCTGCGCCAACAGGAACAGCGACTATAGTTGAGGAAACACACCCAGTGGTACCTGTAACAGCTCAACAAGAGATCACGGCTCCATTAACGACACAAGTGTCGCAAGCGACCCAAGCGGCGATGGCGGTTGCTGTTACTCCGTCTGCCGGGGAAATTGTGGACGAGTTGTTGGCGGGTAAGATTGGCCGGGATGAGGCTGTAAGTTTGATTGAGAAAATGACGAAATAACTTCTCGTGTTGGATAGGGCATGTGCACTCTCGCAGGGTGCACATGCCCTATTTAGCGTGGAGTCTTGCTTTGTTATACAATGGTGAAAAAACTATCCCTGCTCTATTGTTGTCTTTGTATCACGTACCATGGAGAAGAAGTCATGCGACAGAGGATACTCTCATACAGCTTCGCTTTATTGATCCTTGCTCTTTCCTGCTTATTGTTCATTCTTCCCCGCTCAGCAGCGCTAGCTTACAATCCAAGGGTAGATACTCCAATAGTAACACCTACCCTTGATGCTCCAATGATACTTAGTACAGCAGAGGCGGCGGCCTCACAAGCTGCTGAAGTTGCGGCGAGAAGTGATACTGAGGCAACAACCACGAATACTGTTGCTTCCGGTTTGAATACAATGCTTGTTTTCTTCAGTATGATATTTGCTATATTGAGTATCACTGGCTTCGTCACTGTTGCGGAACTCATCAGGAAATTACGAGAGATAGCCACCGTAAAAAAAGAAGTTACCATTGCAGCAGCGAGAGTAAAAGAAATAGTGGGGCGAGCAAACGAGAACCTGGTCATAGTGGCAGATGATGTGACAAAGAAAGCAGATGCAAGCATAGATGAAGCGGTGGCGTCGCTTTCTCCCAAGGTAGATGAACTCAGAAAAGAAGTGACATATCTGCTGCGGGGATACCAGCTCTTAGAACAGGGTAAAAAGGACCAGGCAACGAGAGCCTTTGAGATGGTTTTAGACATTCATCCGACAGATGCTCAGGCCAATTATGCATTGGGAAGAATATATAGCGGGGATAAGACCTACACCAGAGCCATTTATTGCCTTCGGGTCGCTATCGGGACTGAACGCGATTTTCCATCAGCTCGAATGGAACTCGGGCTTGCCCTGCGCCGCCTGGCAGATCAACTATTTGAGGAAGCAACGAGAGGAACAACAAAGGATATCGACGACGAAGTGTGGAGGAAAGCTGTTAAGGAGCGTGACGACAAATATCTCGAGGCCATACAGTACCTGAGAGAAGCTGAAAAATCACTTCCTGGAGATGAAGACATTCTCGGAGCGCTCGGTGGGATATACCGAAGGTGGGGAGTGTATGATGCTGCATTGCGATACTACGAGGAAGCTCTCAACGCTAATCCCAACTCCTCTTACGCGCTTGGAAATGTGGCCAGCTTAAGTTACCACCTGGGTCATCTGCAAAAGGCCCGGAAGGCTTTTGCAGACACTATCCCGATAGCAACGACGCGCATTGAAGCCCAAGATTCGCGCGAGCCATGGTGGGACTACTATGACCGGGCAATGGCACTCCTGGTGCTGAGCCAGTTAGATCCTGGCACAACAGATGCGAAAGCCATCGAAGATGATTATAGAAAGGCTATTGAGTTAACGCTCAACTCGGCAAGCTTTGAGAGCGTGTTGAATGGTCTCTATTTCTTGAAAGAAGCGCAGGGTAAGTATGATCCTCCAAATATTGATAAGCTTGATGAGATTATCAACCTGATGAAGAAGGCAAAAGACGAATTGGAGATCAGGGAAATGGCCCAAAAAGAGGCGAAAGATAAGGCCAAGATAGAAGCTCAAGCAGCAGAGGAAGCCACTACCACGGCATAGTTAGAGGCATCTCTGGCCACCAAGGCCAGTATTTCTCGTTCGAGCGCTCTAAGTATGTGGAGTTAGGGTGTTAGATTCAGGGGTGATGCTTCGTTCAGGCCGAGTGCAACACTGCATAAACTTGTATACTTTGCTCCCGCTCGCGAAAGCTCGCTTTTCATCACAGATATCTGGGAAATATGTATTGTGGGAGAGGAAAGCTGACGACCTTTGACAGTTAGTAACTTCTGCAAGCGTTGTTGTTCTTCCGCGTTGAGAGACGCTTTGACGCGTGATAAGGTTAGATGTGGTGAAAAGGGACGCTTATCAACCTCGAAACCACGATGCGCAAGTTCGAGATTTAACTCTCGCTGGAGTTGAAGGAGTTTGCCAGACGGTTCGTTGACACCCATCCAGATAACGCTGGGCTGTCGTCGCGTGCCAAAGATTCCCGGTTGAGAGAGGCGAACATCGAAAGAAGAAGCCTTGCGCGCGGCGAGTTCAGCCGCGGAGGTGGCTGCGGCTAACTGCTCATCGCTCAATTGGCCGAGAAAAGCGAGGGTGAGATGAATCCTCACGGGGTCAACCCAGCACAGACTGGGTAACTCCTGCGCCATGCGGCGAATTATTCGGCCAAGATAGCGCTGCAGGGATTTATCCAGTTCAATAGCAATAAATGTGCGTGTCATGCGGCAAATAACATCGCGTCTAGTTCCTCACCGTCGATCGTTTCGACCTGGATCAGGTGTTCAGAGATAGCAATAAGTTTGTCTTTGCGCTCGCGCAATATGTCGAGCGCAGTTGTATGAGCCTCCTCTACCAGGCGAGCGATTTCCTGGTCAATTTTCGCTGCCGTCTCTGCACTTATGGAAGTGCTACCATCAGCTTCCGCCTTGAACGCGACGTTGCCCAGGGGACTCATTCCGAATTCACAAATCATGCGGCGAGCTATGCTGGTGACGTACTCGATATCCTGGCTGGCACCAGTCGTGATATCGCCAAAAATAAGCTCTTCAGCGGCACGCCCACCCATAGCGCCAGCCATTTTTGCGAGTAGTTCCGAACGGCGTATGAGATAGCGATCCTCAGATGGGGACTGGACGGTGATACCAAGAGCCATACCCCTGGCAATAGCCTGCACCTTGCGCACCGGGTCCGCACCCGGTATCGAGCGCATAACGATAGCATGTCCAACTTCATGATAGGCAATGATCGATTTCTCCGCCTCAGTAATCAGGCGGCTTTTGCGCTCAGGCCCTGCCATAACGCGCAGGATGGATTCTTCCAGTTCCAACATGGAGATGAGAGTGTGGCCATGGCGAGCCGCCAATAGGGCAGCTTCATTTAACAAGTTTGCCAGGTCAGCGCCGGAGAAACCAGCGGTCTGACGCGCAAGTTCCAGCAGAGCGACATCGCTGCCAAGGGGCTTACCCCTGGCATGAACCTCAAGGATGGCGAGGCGTCCGCGAATGTCTGGCTTGTCAAGCATGACCTGACGATCAAAACGTCCGGGACGAAGCAGCGCAGAATCCAGTACATCGGGGCGATTGGTGGCGGCGATAACAACAACGTTTGTGTGTTTATCAAAACCATCCATCTCAACAAGGAGTTGATTGAGTGTCTGCTCGCGTTCGTCATTACTGCCAGTGCCTGCGCTGTTTCTCTGGCGGCCTACGGCGTCTATTTCATCGATAAAGACGATGCACGGTGAATGTTCTTTGGCTTCTTTAAAGAGGTCGCGTACGCGCGCGGCGCCTACGCCGACAAACATCTCAACAAACTCGGAGCCACTCACACTAAAGAATGAGACCCCGGCTTCACCTGCGACAGCGCGGGAAATAAGTGTTTTACCTGTACCTGGAGCACCGACAAGGAGAACGCCTTTAGGGATCCGCGCGCCCATATCGGTAAAACGCGAGGGTTGCTTCAGAAAATCGACAATTTCCTCGAGTTCCATTTTTGCCTCTTCGACACCGGCTACATCTTTGAAGAGAATAGAGGGACGCGATTCATTAAAACGCCTGGCTTTAGAACGTGCAAAGGGGATTGCCTGGCCGCCAATGCCGCTGCGCCGCAGCAAGAAATAGACGCCTCCGACAATCAGAGCTACCAAGAAGAGGTCTAATATAGCCTGCATCCACTGATCGCCCTGGCCGTTATCGATAGTGACTGTCACGCCGTCGTGCCGAAATATATCAGTTACTGGTTGCCCATCCTCTTTGAAAGCATGGTACTTCTGGCCATTCATTCCGGTAGCAAGAACCTCATTACCACTGATTATGACAGATTTCAACCTGTGCTGATCTGCCATATTAAGCACGTCGGTAATCGGTTTATCGACGGTACTATCATGCCCTGCTGTAAAGTTGCTGATACGAAAAACCACAAATCCCAGGACTGCAAGTCCAACGAGAATGAGGGATCCTATAACACTATAGCGTATCAAGCGAGAGTATTTCTTCGCGGCTTTTTGAGGGGGCCTGGGTTCACGGTCTTTCTGCTGAGGTAGTTTCATACAGTAAAGTTTCACCCTTCCATGTGGTACAAGTGTGGGCTTACAAACTTTCTCTACGATGCTGACAGTATCTTAGTATGTCCAGGCACGTCATTGTGTCTCAAGTCTATGATATGAAGATAGTATAGCTTATAAAAGTGTTTTTCAGCAAGACACTCAACAATTTGCCAATTTGCTCCTATGTGGCAAATGAGTAAGCGACCAGGCGAAAGTGATAGAATAGTACGTATCAGGAACAGAAGATACTGGTGTTGTATTGTTATATGAACGAGGATAACTTCCAATGAAAGAACAGTCATCACTACCTGAACCAGTGCGAACCGTTGTGTCACAGGTTATGCAAATTGGCTCCAGGAGACAGCCTTTCAGCGTTGAAAGCTGGACGAATGCGCCGCGCATTCGTGATGCCAAGTTGGTTCACAGCGTTTGTCCCTATTGCGCGGTTGGCTGCGGTCTGAATGTCTATGTCAAGGATGGCAAAGTCCTTGATATAGAAGGGAATCCCGATAGCCCAATTAACCACGGCACGCTCTGCCCAAAGGGTTCCGCCACGTTCCAATATACGATCAATCCTAGCCGCCTGGCGCAGGTGCTTTACCGGGCACCCTATAGCGACCACTGGGAGACAAAATCGCTTGAATGGGCAATGGAACAGATCGCGCAACGAGTCAAACAAACTCGCGACGAAACGTTTGTGGAACGTCTACCTGATGGGCGAGAGGTCAATCACACGCTGGGTATCGCTTCTCTGGGTGGGGCGACGCTAGATGTCGAGGAGAATTATTTGATGAAAAAACTCCTCGGCGGTGGGCTGGGCATTGTCTCCATTGAGAACCAGGCCCGTATATGACACAGTTCCACAGTACCCGGTCTGGGTACAACGTTAGGACGTGGCGGAGCGACGACCTTTCCACAAGATCTTGTCAATAGCGATTGTATTTTAATCATGGGCAGCAACATGGCCGAAGCCCATCCGATTGCTTTCGCCAACGTCGTCAAAGC
>JBGQJX010000218.1:0-6917 GCA_041499255.1 Ktedonobacteraceae bacterium
GCGAGTAATCGGCAGTGAGCAGGACATAGCTGGGGTCGGCAATGAAGGCGCGTCGTATCTGGCGCCCAACCTCTGTCCGCACGGGTATGTTTTGCAGATTTGGGTTACTTGACGACAAACGCCCACTGGAAGCCACAGTCTGATTGAAAGACGTATGTACCCGGCCCGTGACGGGGTCCATTAATGCCAATAAGCCGTCGACATACGTCGATTTAAGTTTAGTCAGTTGACGATACGCCAACAAAGACTCGACCATTGGGTGTTTTCCCCGTAAACTCTCGATCACATCCGCGCTCACCGAATAGCCCGTCTTAGTTTTCTTGCCAGAAGGCAGTTTCAGTTCACCAAAAAGGATCTCTCCAAGCTGCCGTGTTGAATTGATATTGAATTGGTGGCCTACAGAGTCATAAATCTCGTGTTCAAGCCTGCCAATCTGCTCGCCAAGTGATTGCTCCAACTCAGCAAGAAAGCCAGCATCAAGCGCCACGCCATACATTTCCATCTTCAGCAGGACTGGAAGAAGTGGCTGTTCGATATTATAATAGAGGTCTAATAAGCTGTGGCGACGTAATTCATTTTGCACTGGCTCGACGAGGCGGAGTGTCATGTCAGCATCGGAACCCGCATAGTCTGCTGCCAACCGGATCGGAACCTGCGCCATACTGATCATTTTGCTACCAGTGCCGATAAGCTCCGAGATGGGTGTCATCACTATGCCCAAACGCTGAAAGGCCTGGTCTTTCAAGCCCAACCCGCGCCTTCCTGGATCGGTTAAGTAGGCTCCTAACATCGTATCAAAAGCCAACCCGTGCACTGAAATCCCATTGCGCTCCAGGATCAGCATATCGTATTTGGCATTGTGCAAATACTTCTTCACTGCCGGATCTTCAAGCACCGGGCGTAACTTTTCCAGTGCATATGCTTTCGCCAGTTGAGCTCCAGGAGCCTGGTTTTCAATGGTGTGCGTGTGTCCAACAGGAATATAATACGCCTCGCCAGCGGCCATGCTGCACGAAATCCCGACAAGCTCTGCATGCCAGGGATCATCGGACGTCGTCTCCGTATCTAATGCAATAGCCCTGGCATCGTACATACTCTTGATGAGTACCTGCAATGCATCTTCGCTATTCACGATCATCGTGCTGGTCGACTTCACCTTTTCCTCTTGTACAATGTGGATGGGCGCTCCTCGTGGCTCGCCAGGGGTACTGGGTAGACTCGGCAGCCGCAATTTTCGCACAACTTCGTGGACTGGCTCATCCAATCCGAAGAGATTCAATTGTTCAGGCCCATGCATTCTTCGTGCCTGGTCGGCTACCTCTTCCTCTACACTACTTTCGCCCACTGCCATCTTACCAGGTGTACCAGCTTGACCGCCTGCGTCACCCGCCATAGGCGGTAGAGGTGGCGCCATAATAGGTACAATACCAACTGGCGCAGCCAGCAATAAATCTTCTTCCTGTTCGAGCGCTGGCTCCGCTTTCTCACGTGTTGCTGCTTTCGACGCCATATCACTCTCGTGACCATTGGCAGTTTCTGTGCCCTCTTCTCCCTGAGCTACACCAAGTTCGCGAAGGAGTGATAGCACTTTCTCCACCAACGTGCGAAATTCCAGCTCACGAAAGATAGCCAGTACTTTTTCGCGATTCATATGCTCGAGCCGGCAGGCCTCGAGGTCAAGTTGTACCGGTACATCCAGCACAATAGTGGCAAGCATTTTAGACTGCCTGGCTTGCTCGCCCTTCTCACGCAGCAATTTCTGCTCTTTGGGTGTTAACTCCTCTAGATGCGCCAGTACATTTTCCAGGCTTCCATAGTCTGCGATGAGTTTGCTTGCCGTTTTTTCGCCAATTCCAGGCACACCAGGTATATTATCGGATTTGTCTCCCACCAGCCCTTTGAAGTCTGGCAACTTCTCCGGTTCAAAGCCATAACGGTTCTTAACGCCCTCTTCGTCATACTCCGTAATCTCAGTGATGCCCCGTTTTGCCACCTTAACCATCACATGTTCATTAACAAGCTGCAACGTATCCATATCGCCTGTATAGATAATCGTCTCAACTCCTTGTTGCGTAGCTTGCACGGACAGCGTACCCAGCACATCGTCTGCCTCAAAGCCATCTTTTTCATAGATCGGAATGCCAAATGCCTCGACAACCTCGCGGATACGTGCGAACTGCGGCCGCATATTATCGGGCAATGTTGGCCGATGGGCCTTATAGTCCCTAAATTGTAGATGCCGAAAGGTAGGTGAAGGCCGATCAAAAGTCATAGCAATATAATCGGGCTTCTCTTCTAGCAGCGCCTTCATCAGCATTGACGTAAAACCAAACGTAGCGTTGACATGTTCGCCTTTACTATTCACCAGCGTTTCCGGGACAGCATGAAAAGCCCGGTGAATGATAGCGTGCCCGTCAATCAACACCAATCTCTTACTCTTCATTGCGGAAGTATGTGAGGCTTCTGTGGCTTCTGCGGAGATCACATGAGACTCCTGGTCTCCAACGTTTTGTGTCGTCATACCCTCATTCCTTCTTTACATGCCCAGCTTGCTCCACCGCCTGAGCCACGCTGGTGCCTTTTCCCGTCCTACCTATGCCAGCACGCGATAGCTCCCCTTCAAACCGCCTTCCCATACACACAGACTGGCGCTCGACGCCCCTCCTGCCGTAGAGTTTACCATCGCAAAAGTAAATTGTGTCTCATCCCGTAATGGCACCTGTTCCCAGTCAGGCCGGCGAAACCACTCAATCAACCCGGCATTGACCTCGCCAGGGGCAGGGAGTGCCAAACGCGCCGTCCAACTAGCCGTATTGAGATAGCTTTGTCTTCCATTATTGACAGGGTCAATGCGCACCATATGCGTGTGACCTGCGATAGCATAGCGCAACGTCGGATCATTCCTAAGCACAGCCTGCATGCCCGTCGCCACCGCTTCTCCCATCTCATACGTCGCCGGAGTACAGATTGCCGCAACAGCTTCCATAAGCGGTAATGTGAGCGCCTCTCGTAGCATAGCGAATTCCATCATCGTCGTCACCTGCCCCTGCTCAGTGTCCAATCCCGCCGGCTCAACCCAATCAGGCTTGCGGAGATGCATCTCTTGTTGGAAAGCAGCAAAATCAATCATCGTCTGCTCAAAAAGCCTGGCAGGAATCCGTTCTTCCCCTGGAGCCAGCCCTGCTAGCGCCTCGCGCGGTTCAGAAAACAGCTGCATCGTCAGCCGCGCCGTTTGCATAATCATACCAGGATCCAGCAAGCAGAGCAGCGCAATCTGCCGCATACTGTTCATAGATGGTTCAAAACGGTCAAAATACGCATACGTAATACTAATAGCATGGGCCGCATGTTGGAAATAATGCGACCCAACAGGCAAAACAATACTGCCTGGATCAACATCCAACTGCTCCCCTGCCTCGTTCCAAAGCCCCCTCACAGCATGATTCCAGAAATCATAGTGATTGCCATGCTCAATATACACATCCGGCAACGGTCGATAAAAACGCGCACCACAAAAGGACACACGCTCCCTTGTAGGGGCGACCCTTGGGTCGCCCACAGTCCATGTTAGGGGCGATGCCTTGTGCTCGCCCTCCGTCCCTCGCCCTCCGCCCTTTACCCGCCCCTCGTCCCCCAACTCTCCACCAATAGCCCTACAGACCTGCTCGCGTACCAACTCAAATCGCAGCTCAATATCATGATTCCCCGTCATAAAAGTAACAGACCGTCCTGGCGTCTCAATAAAGCCGCGCAAAGCCTCAAAAAAGCCCGGATGAGCCGCTATAATCTTTTGTATCTTTTCCAGGCTCGTAGCAAGATCGCTCTTCCCACCCGTATCATAAGGTTCTGTCGCCAAAAAATCGAAACAATCACCATTAATAACCAGCTCCACATTATCAGCATGTCCCATAGGCCCCGCGCCGCATGCCGCGCTCAACAACCCCTCAAAAGCCGCCTGCTGAACATCACCAAAGCCATCAAGAACACCCCCACCATCAGCCAGGTGAAGATCACTCACAACCAACAGAATATCAGCCATCATCACTCCGTCCATAGTAGGGGCGAGGCTTGTCCTCGCCCTCGTGGTCCCGCTCGCCCTCGTGGTCCCGTGCTCGCCCTCCGTCCCCCTCCCCCCGTCCCGTGCTCCCCCTACTGCTGCAAACCACTCACCACCCGCGCATACTTCTCCGCCAGCGCCTGAGCCTGCTCATTGGAAACAGACTCCGCGAACACATGGAAAAGCGGCCGATCAGCATCCGGCAGCACCAGCACCCACTCCTTGCCCAGATCAATCTTAATGCCATCAATTGGCTTCGTCCGGCGTTCCCTGTACTGCTCGCTCAGAATACGCATCACCTTGCCCTTATGTTCCCACGGGCACATCACCTGCGTGCTGCTCATATAATACGCCGGCAAATCATCCACCACCTCCGAAAGCCGCATCTCGAACGTCGCCAGCAGCTCCAGCAATTTCGCAATCGCCAGCATCCCATCAAAAACCGGGTGCAGCACCGGAAAAATAAACCCACCCTGGCCATCACCAACCAGCGCCACCCCATCGCGTCCAGCCGCCGACATCATCGCGTGTCGTAAAACCTTCGTGTGCACAATATTCCCCTCATAGCGTTTGGCAATGTGTTGCAGCGCGCTCGGCGCCGTCACAGGCGCCGCCACCGTCGCCCCCCGTTGCTGCCGCAGCACCAGGCTCGTCATCACCGCCAGCATCCTCGTCCCCTCCAGCACGCGCCCCCGGTCGTCCACCACCGCCATACTCTCCCCACCCTGGTCAACACGTATCCCCATATCCGCGTTCAGACCCGCCGTAATCGTCGCCAGGCGCTGCATATCCTTCTGAATCTCATCCACCGAACGCGAAAAACGAGCATCGTCCATACTCCTATTCAAATCCACCATCTCGCATCCCAGGCGATTAAAAATACCCGGCAACAACTGAATCGTGCTGCCACTCGCATAATCCACCACCAGTTGAAACTTCCGCCTCCTTACCACCTCGTGGTCCACCACCTTTGCGAAACCTTCCAGGTACCGGTTTAGCACCTCCGCGTTCTCCAGCACCTCAATCGCCCCCACCTCGTCCACATCAACGCGGCGGAAATCCTCCCGGAAAAACAAATTCTCTAGCTTCCGTTCCGTCGTCTTATTCAGATCCAAACCATACTGGTCAAAAAACTTAATATCAATCACCCGCTTATCATGTGGCGAAAGACGCACATGAATCCCCCCCACCGCATCGCTCGTCCGCACAATATACCGCGCCACCGGAATCGGCACCTGGTTAATATCATGCACATTCACACCCGCTGAAGGCAAACCAGCAATCACCGCCCGCTTAATCATCCGTGGCGTCCGGTGAAACGAATCCCGATTAATGCACACCACCGCGCCCTTCGGCAGAATCGCCCCATACGCCGCCCCCAGCTGCGTCGCAAACTCAGGCGTCAGATCCACATTCACCAGCCCCGTCACCCCAAAGCGGCTAAACAACCCACGCCGGCCCTGCGAGCCCCAGATAATACTCGTATGCACCACCGCCCCCGCCTCAACCTCCTTATCCGGCCACACCTTCACATTCGGCTGAATAATCGCTCCCTCCTGCACCGTCGAATGATCCCCAATCACCGACCCCTCAAACATCACCGCCTTACTCTTAATACCCGTAGAAGAACCTACCAGTGCCCCGCGCAGCTCCGCCCGCTCCCCAATATACGAATTATTCCACACAATACTGCGATCTACCTGCGCCCGCTCATCCACAATCGTATACTGCCCGATCGTACTCGGACCATGAATAATCGCCCCCGCCTTAATCCGGCAATCATGCGCCAGGTAAATCGGCCCCACCAACTGCGCATCATCCGCCACCTCCACCCCTTCTTCGCACCACACGTCCCCCACCATCCTCCTCGCCGAAATCTCCGCCTCCACGCGTCCCAGCAACACATCCGCATTCGCCCGCATATACTCCGCAATACTCCCCACATCACACCAGTACCCCTTCTCCACCACAAACCCGAACAAAGGATCACCCCGTTTCAGCATCAGCGGAAACAGCTCCTGGCTGAAATCAAACGGCTTGTTCTTCTCAAAATACGAAAAAATCTTCGGATCCAGCACATAAATACCCGTATTAATCGTATCGCTAAATACCTCACCCCAACTCGGCTTCTCCAGAAACTCCGTAATATGCCCCTCCTCGTCAGTAATAATCACCCCATACTCCAGCGGATTATGCACATGCGCCAGCATCAGCGTCGCCATCGCCCCCTTCTCCTCGTGAAACCTCATCAACTCCGTCAAATTATAATCCGTCAGCGCATCACCACTGATCACCAGAAACGGCTCCGTCAGCTGCTCCTCTGCGTTCTTCACACTCCCCGCAGTGCCCAGCGGCACATCCTCACGCGAATACGTAATACGCATACCAAATTGCGAGCCATTACCAAAATAATCCTCAATATTGCTCGCCAAATACTGAACAGTCACCACCACCTCAGTAATACCGTGACGCTTGAGAAGGTTGAGGATATGTTCCATCACCGGCTTGCCAGCAATCGGAACCATAGGCTTTGGGCGTCTGATCGTCAATGGTCTTAGCCTCGATCCTTCCCCCCCGGCCATGACAACCGCTTTCATGGAGGCCTCCTGTTGTAGGGGCGACGCCTTGTGGTCGCCCTCAACTATAAATGTGAAAACGGCGCAGCACAACATGCCACGCCGTTCTAACCGCGCTGTTGCTTCGTTATTGTACTACATCAACAAAGAACGTCGCAAGAAATGTAGGGGCGATGCCTTGTGCTCAATACATTTCAAATAGGAAGAAAGGAGGGTCAAACAGACAAAGGAAGACCCTTTCTGACATACTGCATGCAGAAGAATGAAACGTGCAGTAGAGCAGA
>JBGQJX010000219.1:0-6870 GCA_041499255.1 Ktedonobacteraceae bacterium
TGAGGACAATCACCTCTCCATTGACAAGGCGCGCCGTGAGCTGGGATATGAGCCGAAGGTGCCCATACGCGAGGGGGTGCGGCTCACTGCCACCTGGTACCAGCAGCAGGATTCCTGGACGCCAGAGAGGGACCAAGCGACCCGGGTCAGATAAGGAGCAATACATTTGGAGATATTGATTACAGGAGGGAATGGCTTTCTGGGCCGTAACCTCATCCTGGCGCTACAAGAGCGCGGCGACAACGTACGCGTGCTTGCCCTTCCTACGGAGGACACCACTTGGCTCGAAGAGCGTGATGTAGTGGTTTTTCGCGGCGATATTCTCAACCCTGATGCGCTCATAGCCCCTATGCGCGGCGTGGATGGCGTGTTCCACCTCGCCGCTATGATCGGTGCGTGGCGTGCAATGCAGGACTATTACGCCGTGAATGTCACTGGTACCGAGAATGTCTGCCGGGCCGCGTTGGAGGCTGGCGTGCGACGTCTCGTCCATATCAGCTCAGCCATGGTCTACGATATGGCAAAGGGGGGAGCTGTGTCCGAGGATGATCTCCTGGAGCCGCTTGATGAGCCCTACAGCTTGACCAAGGCGCAAGGTGACATGCTGGTACAGCGGATGATCCGCGAAGAACATTTACCTGCCGTCATCATTCGACCAGGTACGCTAATTGGCCCCGGCGACCGACTGAACTTCGGGCGGATGGCTAATCGCGTACGCGATGGTAAAGGCATCATCATCGGGTCGGGCAATAACGCGGTGCCCCTTGTTTACGCCACTGATTTGGTGCAGGGGCTGCTCCTGGCCCTGGAATCCGAGCGGGCAGTGGGGAGAGCTTACAACATAGGCAACGACCAGGTGCTCACTCAGAAAGTATTTCTATCGACCATTGCACGGGAGATCGGTGTCAAGGCGCCGCGCATCCACGTGCCCTACTACCCGCTGTACGCTGCCGCATATGCTGCCGAGCGCATCGCTACGTACAGCAATAATCGGTTTCCACCTTTTATCACGCGTCATGGTGTCAAGCTCTACGGCGCAGACAATCGTCTCTCTATCGACAAGGCGCGCCGTGAGCTGGGATATGCGCCGGAGGTACCGCTGATCGAAGCAGTACGGATCACCTGTGATTGGTACCAGCACCAGGATACCTGGATATTAGGGAATGTGCCAGTCCGCGTTCCCCAGGCGGCGAAGGTCAAATAAGGAGGAAGCTATGCCACAGACGGTGGTTGACAAAGTTGTGATTGTCACAGGCGCCAGTTCAGGGATTGGCGCCGCCACAGCCCGCGAGTTCGCGCGTCAGGGCGCCCGCGTAATGCTGGCTGCCCGGCGCGCTGACGAGTTAGAAGCGCAGGTTTCCGGGATCAGGAATGCTGGCGGTCGGGCTATAGCTGTTCCAACGGATGTTACTGATGCAGCGCAGGTGACGCGGCTTGTAGAGGGGGCACGGGAAGCATTCGGACGAGTAGATGTACTCGTCAACAATGCTGGCGCTAACTGGGGGAAACCGCTTGCGGAAACCTCAGCAGACGAGATAGAGCGCCTGCTCCAGGTAAACCTGTTAGGCACGATGTTAATGACACGCGCAGTTTTGCCAGATATGCTGTCGCGACACCAGGGGATGATTATTTCGGTCGGTTCCGTGGCAAGCCACGTGGCTATCGAGCCACTCTACTCGGCGACGAAGTTTGGTGTCCGCGGCTTCTCACTGGCCTTGCGCCGCCAGTTAAGCAGCACTGGCATATCGGTTTCCCTGGTTACGCCTGGAAACATTCACACTCAGATGACAAGCGCTTTACAGGAGCGAATGCCTGAACCGGAGCTAGTCGCCAGTACGATTGTCAATCTTGCTGTCTCCCGGCGTCGAGAGGTGATCGTTCCGTTCAAGTATCAAGGAATCGTTTGGCTCGACAAGCTATTTCCAGGGGTTGCGGATATCGCCTTCCACTGGCGACATAGGCACGATAGGGAACAAGGTAACTATAGCAACTTGCCTGCTTATGCAAGAGCAACCGAACTGAAGATACCTGAGTGAGCATCGCCTGGTATCGAATAATAGTAGCAAGTTAGTAAGGAGAGTAATGTGGAGACGCTCATTACCGGGAGCACTGGTCTGGTGGGGCACCACCTCGTCAAGGAGTTGCAGCAGCGTGGTGCCACCGTGAGGGCACTCGTGCTCCCATCTGAAAATACAAGCTGGCTGGAAGAACGCGGCGTTACGGTCTATCGCGGTGACATTCGCGACCCTGACTCGTTGACCGCACCTATGCGTGGGGTGGATACTTTGTTCCACCTGGCCGCCATGCAGGGCATGTGGCTACCAATTAAGGAGTATTTTAGGGTCAATGTAACTGGCACAGAGAACGTATGCCGGGCCGCACTGATCGCTGGTGTCCGCCGGATGGTTCATGTTAGCTCCTGGACAATCTATGGTATGGCTCGCGGGGGGGGTTTGACAGAGGATGTCCCTCCTATGCCCAGGAACGACCCGTACTGGATCACCAAGGCGCAGGGGGATTTGCTGGTTCAGCGCATGATTGACAGGGATCATCTGCCGGCAGCCATCATTAGACCGGGCACAATCTTTGGAGTTGGTGACCATTTGAACTTCAGGCGTATGGCCGACAAGCTGCGCGACGGCAAGGGCCTCATTATCGGCTCCGGGCGCAACGCCCTTCCGCTTGTCTACGTGACTGATGTTGTGCAGGGGCTCCTTCTCTGCGCTAACAACGACCGTGCCAAGGGACAGGTCTTCAACATCACGAACGATCAGCCGCTCACTCAGAAAGAGTTTTTACATGCGATAGCACAGGAGCTTGGTACTGCGCCGCCACGCTTACACGTTCCATACGCCGCCGCTTATGCCATCGCGTATGCCACTGAGCGTGCCGTCAAGTTAACAGGCTCAAAGCACCCCCTTGTCACCCGGCATGGTGTCACTCTATTTGGCACAGAGAATCGCCACTCGATTGACAAGGCTCGGACTGAACTGGGCTATACACCGCAGGTGAGCATACGCGAGGGCGTACAACTTGCATGCGCCTGGTATAGGCAGCACTACGTGCCCGCAGGCAACGCCCTGTACTCTTTAAAGGAAAAGCAGATCTAATACTGAGGTACATACGAATAAGGCACTGGCAAAAGTTTAAAAGATACAGTAGTACTTTCCCAAATTGTCCAGTCGAAGGAGAAGGAAAAAGACATGCTTGAAGTTCTACCCAAAATCGCAAAGATGCAAGCGTCTTACACGCTTGGAAAACCCTTTGCTCTTCCAATGAATTTTACGATAAGCGTGAGCTACCGTTGCAACTCGCGTTGTAAGACGTGTAATGTCTGGCAGCGTCCCAATGATGACTTCACTCTCGAAGAGTATGATAAGACCTTCGCTTCAATCGGCAGGGACGCCTACTGGTTCACCTTTAGCGGAGGTGAGCCAACGCTGCGCAAAGACCTGCCTGAGATGGTTGAAGCGGCTTACCGGCATTGTCGCCCTGGCATCATCAACATTCCCACCAATGGCATCCAGGATAAGATTATCCCTGGTCGCATTGAGCGAGTCTTACAAGCTGCTCCCACCAGTGATGTTATTATCAATCTCTCATTAGATGGCATTGGTGAGAAGCATGATATCGTACGCGGAGTCAAAGGCAATTTTGAGCGAGCAATGCGCACCTACGCGGGTCTAAAGGCACTAAAGGGCCGTTACAAAAACTTTACCCTGGGCGTGCACACCGTGATCTCAAACTTTAATGTGGACGAGTTTGACAATATCTATACTTTCGTGCGCGATGAACTCAAACCAGACTCATTCATTAGTGAAATTGCCGAAGAGCGTGTCGAACTGGATACGGTTGGAATGGGCATCACCCCGCCAATTCAACGTTATCAACCTGTCATTGAGCGCTTGCAGGAAGGCATCCACAAAGCTGAGTTCAATGGTGTTTCACGCATCACGCAAGCATTTCGTGACCGTTATTACGATATCGTGAAGCGCACATTGCTTGAGAAGCGCCAGGTTATTCCTTGCCTGGCTGGTGTGGCATCCGCACAGATAGCGCCCAATGGGGACGTCTGGACCTGTTGTATCCGCGCAGAATCTGTTGGCAACTTGCGCGAACACAACTACGATTTTAGATCTGCCTGGAATACCGTAAAGGCCAACGAACTACGCCGGAGCATCAAGGCAGGCGAGTGTTATTGTCCCCTGGCGAATGCATCCTATACCAACATGCTCTGTCATGTGCCGACGCTAGCGGGCGTTGCCACCGATGTTGCTAGAGGGACTGCTGCCGCCGCACTTCATTCCGGGAATAGTGGCAAATCAGCCAGGAGATGAAACAATTGCTGTCCGCAGGCAGACGATACTTGACACTTGTTCTATTTCGTGCAATTATGCTCGTATGCGCAAAATGTTTCAGTATCGGATCTACCCCACGAAGAAACACGTTCACAAGCTCAATGCCACCCTTGAAGAGTGCCGTTGGCTCTATAACTACTTGCTTGGGAAGCGCAAAGATCTCTATGAGCAGGAGGGAATTTCCCTTGTGCTCTATCAGCAGCAAGCAACCTTTCCTCTCCTGAAACACGAACGTCCCACCCTCAAACAGGTGCATTCCCAAGTCCTGCAAAACGTCGCGGTGCGGATTGATCTAGCGTTTCAAGCCTTCTTTCGCCGGTGCAAAGCTGGTGAGAAACCAGGCTTCCCTCGTTTCCGCGGGGTGAACCGCTATGACAGCTTCACCTTCCCTCAAAGTGGTTTTAGCATCACGCACGATCATCACGTAGTCCTCTCCAAGATTGGCGCTATCAAGATGGTCTACCATCGCCCTCTCCGAGGTAACGTCAAAACCTGTACCGTTCATCGTTCGTCTACTGGCAAGTGGTACGTCTCTTTCTCGGTCGAATGTGAGCCTGAACGCTTGCCAGACTGCCTCGACCCAGTCGGGATTGATGTGGGACTCAAGACCTTTGCCACTCTTTCCAGCGGGGAAGAGATTGCCAACCCCCGTTTCTTTCGGAAAGAAGAAAAGGCCCTGGCCCGCGTCCAACACAAGCACAGTCAACTGGCACAAGGCACAGCTGAGAGACGCAAGCATCACAAAGCGGTGGCACGGGTGCATGAGCGGATCGCTTTCAGGAGAGACAACTTCACCCATCAAGCAAGCCGAAAGATTGTCAGCGCCTACGGCGTCATTGCGGTGGAGGACTTGCTGGTCAACCGCATGATCCATAACCATTGTCTTGCCAAAAGCATTGGAGATGCCTCGTGGTCGGCCTTCTTTGCCCAACTGGACGCCAAAGCGGAAGAAGCTGGACGCCAGTTCATCAAAGTCAATCCGGCCTATACGAGTCAGACCTGCAGTCAGTGTGGACATCGGCAAAAGATGCCCCTGGCTGAACGGATATTCGCTTGTCCCTGCTGTCATGCTCATCTTGATCGAGACCTCAATGCTGCCGTGAATATTCGTGCCCTGGGACTACAGGGCCTGGGCTTGTCCCTCGAAGCCCCGCGCCGTTAGGCCGGGGAGTAGTCACCTGTAATCAATGCTGCTAAAGAGTATGTATAGCTGACGGCAATGGAAATAACAATGGGCATGGGGAATCTTGAGCCAGGGGTCTGGATGCTGACCGCGACGGATAGCACCTTCCTCTCAGGTCACTCCGGCTTGCGCATGCTGGTACAGAATGGGGCTACAGCTCAATTTACCTCGTTTACCGCGACGGCACAGTAAACGATTGTGGTATCATTGGTCAGTACTAAGCCTTTTTAGCACATTTGCCATTGACGCAATAATCCCAAGGGCAAGAAGTAGCACCGAGGCTCAGCTTTTCGATGCCATTGAGAGATAACAGCCTGGGCATAGCAAAATAATTTCTGGTCCAAATCCAATCTAAAGGATAGAGCTAGTATGCTTGATATTTGTACGCTCGGAACTTGCGGCATGATGCCGCTACCTGGGCGCTGGCTTTCGTGTGTGCTACTGCGTTATGGAGCTACCCTGACGTTGTTTGATTGTGGCGAAGGGACGCAGGTCCCGTGGAAATCGCTTGGTTGGGGTTTTCGCCAGCTCGGAGCGATTTGTTTTACCCATATGCACGCGGACCACGTGGCGGGGTTACCTGGGGTACTCTTTATGGTGGCGCACGCCGGCCGTACCGAGCCTTTACCTATTTTTGGCCCCCCTGGAACCGCTTATGTAGTCGAGGGGTTGCGCCGTATTGCCGCAGAACTGCCTTTTCCTGTAGAGATTCACGAACTCAAAAGTGGCGAACAATTCGACTTGCCCGGGGGTTTGCAAGGGTCCTGCGTCAACGCTGCTCATGGTGTTCCCTGCCTTGCCTACCGTGTTGAATTGGAGCGCAAGCCTGCTTTTCAAGTAGAACAAGCCAGGGCGCTTGGATTGCCAGTCCAACTCTGGTCAAGGTTACAGCGTGGCGAAACGGTCGAATACAACGGGCAGACCATTACGCCAGCACAGGTGCTGGGGCCTCCTCGGCGCGGCATTTCCATGGTCTTTATCACCGATACTCGCCCAACCAGAACACTCAGTGATTTTGCCCAGGATGTTGACCTGTTGATCTGTGAAAGCATGTACGATGATCCTGAAGACCTACCGTTAGCACGCGCACACGCACATATGTTGGCAGAAGAATCGGCGGGTATTGCCAAAGAAGCAGGGGCACACTCACTGTTGTTGACCCACTTCAGTCCAAAAATTGTTGATACCTCGAGAGCGGAGAGGGCTGCGCGGCAAATTTTTCCGAACACCAGAGCCGCGAGGGATGGGATGGTTATAACTTTAGATTATGTTTGAGGTACTTTATACTCAAGCAATCCCACATGCGTCTAGCAGGAGTGTTATATGCAA
>JBGQJX010000220.1:0-6853 GCA_041499255.1 Ktedonobacteraceae bacterium
CCACCACCCCCATCCCCAAATGGCGTCAATCGCTCAGCAACGCTTGGTATCACGCCGAAATTGGCGCTGATCTCGCCTCCGCCGCCGGACTATCAGACCGTGCCGTCCTTTATATCCGTACCCACCATCAACCCGGTGGACCAGCCGCGGAATTACACGCAGTAGATGAGGTATCGTAATCAATGATCGAACAAATAGAATTTGACATAACATCACAATCTGAGCGCTACGTCGTGCGCCTGCCCATCTTTGAAGGCCCCCTTGACCTCCTCTTGCACCTCATCGAAAAGCGGCAAATGGAAATCACCACCATTTCACTCGTTGCCGTCACCGACCAGTACCTGGCCTATCTGCAACAATGGGAGGCTGAAGAGCTTCCCCTGGCAAATATGGCCGCCTTCGTCTCTATCGCCGCTCGCTTGCTCTTTATTAAATCGCAGAGTCTCCTGCCTCGCACTTCTAAGGAAGAACTGAGTGGTGAAACCGAAAACGCCGCTGAAATGGCTGAAGAATTGCAGCGCCACCTCGTCGAATACAAGCTGGCCAGGGAAATCGCCAAACTATTGCGCCGGCGCGAAGAGGCAGGTTTACAAACACACGGGCGCTCGAGGCTGCTTGCGGGCATCGAGGCACAGCTTGCATGGACTCCCCCAACCCTTGTCGGGCTGGACGCCCAATCACTGTCCACGGCCTTTCAACGTCTCCTTGAATTGCGCGCCAAAGAAGAAGCTGCCGGTATGGACTTTCTGCCCCTGGCGCGCATCACCGTCAAAGAGCGTATCAGCGAGATCACCAGCCTTCTCACTACAGAACCCTCCATCCTCCTCTCCAGCATTATTGAAAACGAAACCTCCCGTTTTGTCATCATCGTCACCTTTTTAGCCGTACTCGAATTATGGAAACACGAGCGCATCGCAGTAAAGCAAGAAACCCTCCTCGGGCCAATCCTTCTAGAGCGCGGCACGCGCTGGGGAGAAACTCCCGCATCTCAGGAAGAAGAAGAAATGGCCGAATTCGATACCGCCCAGTCCTAAATCCGCCCCTCCAGATGGCAATATCGCGCTATTTGGTGCCATCAGTATAATAAGTATGTGAGGAAAATGAGTAGCCAGATACATTCACAGGGAACTCATCCATTTCCGAAAAATAGCGCGCACAATGCGCGCTATTTCGGCCAAATTAGCGCGCATGGAAGCACCCACTCAAAACTTGACAGGAACCGACTCAAGATTTATACTGTAGTAACAATAAACCTTACAAAAGAAACCTATTTTAAGGAGTTATACCTGTAATGGAAGATGCCCAGGAATTACCGCCACCTGCTGAAGAAATTGGCTCGCCAGAGGCAGCTCGCATTGCCGAACTAGAAGTGCAGCTCGCGCAGGCTCGCCAGGAAGCTAGTGAACATTGGAATAAATACGTGCGTGAGCGCGCCGATATGGATAATTTTCGCAAGCGCCAGGAACGTGTAATGGCTGATCGCGTGCAAAACCAGAAAAAGGCTCTGCTCCAGAAATTGCTCGGCGTAATGGACAACGTCGAGCGCGCGCTCACCTTTCAAGATACATTGGATCGCCAGGGCTTGCAGCAGGGCTTGCGTATGGTCCAGTGGCAAATGAACGAAGTCTTGCGCAGTGAAGGATTGACCCCCGTGCCGACGGTTGGCGAGCCGTTCAACCCCTATGTTCACGAGGCGATCGAAGCTGTCGAAGACAGCGATAAACCCGAGGGCACCATCGTCGAAGAGGTACTCAAAGGCTATACCCTCGGTGACGAAACGCTCCGTCCTGCCCGCGTCAAGGTTAGCATGGGCAATAAACAGTAGGGGCCACCCTTGTGGTACCCACTAAGAAAGCCTTCAAAACGCGCTTGTCTGTAATGAACACATAAAGCGAACAAAGGCTGAGCAAGGGAGCCAGGCTATGGAATACAAAGATTATTATAAAATACTCAATGTCCCGCGAGAGGCCTCCGCGGATGAAATCAAAAAAGCGTTTCGTAAGTTGGCGCGCAAACATCATCCAGACGTCAACCCCGGTGATAAAAAGGCTGAAATGAAATTCAAGGAAATTAATGAAGCCTATGAAGTTCTCTCTGACCCCGACAAACGCAGAAAATACGACACCCTTGGCCCCAACTGGCAAGATCAGTTTGGGCCCCCGCCAGCCGGCAGCAGGCGCGCCTATACGTATGGTGGTCGTACCTCGTCAACTCCCTTTGAGTTTGAGGCAGGAGGAGGCCCCGCCTTCTCTGACTTCTTCGAAGCACTTTTCGGGCGTTCCGGTACGGCAAGTACCGCCGCGCGAGGCCCACGTGAAGATTTGCGCCGCCGGGCTGGAGAAAACATTGAACAACCTGTAGAAGTAACCCTGCAAGAGGCCTATCTTGGAGGAATGCGTACCTTCAATATTCAATCAACGGAAGTCTGCCCTATCTGTAAAGGCACAGGCGAGATCAACAATAAGTCCTGCACGAACTGTGGCGGCCAGGGCATGATACCACGCAATAAGCGTATACAGGTCAAGATAAACGCCGGTGTAGACAACGGTTCCAAAATTCGCGTTGCTGGCGAAGGACAGCCCGGCATTGGCGGAGGACCGCGCGGCGACCTTTACCTGGTCATCAGCGTCAAACCCGATCCAAAGTTTGAACGGAAAGGGGATGACCTCTACGTTGATGTTGATGTTGACCTGGTTACCATGATGCTGGGAGGCGAGGTCCCCGTGCCCACCCCCGATGAGCGCAAACTGGTGCTGACCATTCCACCAGAAACACAGAATCGCCGCCTCTTCCGCCTCGCGGGCAAAGGAATGCCTCACCTGCGCGGTGAAGGTAGTGGTAATCTCTACGCTCGCGTTCAGGTGCTGCTCCCATCACACCTCTCCAGCGAGGAGCGCGAGCTCTTTGAGAAATTGGCTCGCATCCGGCGCGTAGAGTCCTTCTTGTAGGAAGGGAGGATAGATTGTGTCACAGAAAGTCGATGGTGCCTGGTATATCATCAGCGTGGCAGCAGAGAAAGCCGCTGTGCATGAACAGACATTACGTCACTACGAGCGGCTGGGACTCATTTCCCCTGCTCGCAAGGGAGATAGCCCTCACAGTCCACGCCTATACTCTGACCGCGATATCGAGCGTGTCATACAGATCCGCAGCTTGATGCAGGACCTGGGAGTCAATCTCGCTGGCGTCGAAACCATCCTGCATATGAGAAACCTCATAGAGCAGATGCAGATTGAAACCCAGCAACGCCTGGAACAGGTACAAAAGCAGATGGAGCAAGAAATAGAGCGCCTGCAAAATCAACACACCTCTGAAACCCGCAGGCTCAAAAGCATCATCGAACGCTTACAACACGAGAAAATGTAAAACGTCCCCTCGCCCCCCCTGCCCACGAAACCGTCCATAGTAGGGGCGATGCCTTGTGCTCGCCCTGTGACGGGGCCTACTCTCGCCCAGCGCCCCTCGTGCTCGCCCTTCGCCCTACATATTTGATAATCCTCACGACTGTGGTGGAATGGCCGGCATCAGGTGATACTCCATCTTGAGAGCCATGATACGGGTTGCGGCCTCGTCGATACGCGCCTTGGTAAGCTGGCCATCCTTCAGCGCATGTTTGATGGCGTTGAGCGTATCAGTCATCTCGCCCACACCATTTGGACCAAGCAACATGTCATTGCCAGCCTGGAGGGCCAATACTGCCGCCTCCGGCATGCTCCATTTCTGCGTAATGCCTTGCATATAAAGGGCGTCGGTGAGTACAACACCATCATAGCCAAACTCCTTACGCAGGATATCGGTCATAAAGATGTGTGAAAGTTCCGCGGGATATACCGGGTCAATGGCGGGCATGAGCACGTCAGTCGGCATAATCATTCCCGGATTATCCAATTTGTTCTGCGATTGAATAAAGTATTTGAAGGGCGCAAGTTCGACATTATAAATCTGCTGCCTGCTTCGATTAACGACAGGCAAGCCTTTATGCGCATCGCTAACGGCGTCTCCCAGTCCCGGATAATGTTTGATACAAGCAACAACGCCATCGCTTTGCATAGCTCGCAGATAGGCGCCTGCGAATTTGATCACAGATTGAGTGTCGTTCCCAAAGGTTCGCGTCACCATATCGTAGCCGTTCACAAGGTTGACGTCGACATCGGGTGCCAGGTCATTATTGATCCCGAGCGCTGCAAGATCATGCGCGGTTTTATGCCCCTGTTTGGTTGCCACGGCGGGATTGCCTGTATTATAAATGTCGGTCGCCGACATACGATAGCCATAAATGTGCGAAAGCCGATGAACGTACGGGCCGCCCTCTTCGTCGGTTGAGATCAGTAGCGGAAACGTTGCATGCTGTTGCATTTGAGCGATATCATGCTTGGTCTGATTGAAAGTATTCATTTGAAATTCGTACATGATGACTCCGCCAGCATGCAGCTTATTGATCATCGTGTCCAGGTCTGGCGAGTAGTACGTATCACTATATTCGACCATAATCAATTGGCCCAATTCAACGTCCAGGCTCATGCGCGAAACATACATACTGGCAAGTTGCTTATATTGCATGTAGCTAACAAGATGTCTGAGTGAATTGAGCTGGCTTGCATTCAGCGGCGGCTGAACAAATTGGCCCGCGTGTATTGTACTTGGTACGGTTGGAGTAGGTGCTACGAAGGATTTGGCGCCCGCCAGCAGACTTTGTTCAAAAAAAACTCCGACAATCACCAGGATTGCCAGAAGCGCCAGCGTGACCATAACGGGCAAAGCCATACGCCCAGTCCTTGTTCGTCTCTTTTGAGGAGGCGAAATATATGGAGGTGTTGGAGGTAGAAGTGGTTGCTGGTATTGTGGGTATAGAGGGGGCTGCTGGTATTGTGGGTAAGGTAGAGGGGGTTGCTGGTATTTTTGATATGCCAGAGGGCTTTCCGCGTGTGTTTGTTGGCTGGATACGGCGGGTGCGGCGGTGTACGGTTGCCGGTATTGTTGTTCGTTAAAGTAGAAAGCTTGATTTGGTATTGGATATTTTTCTTTATTATCATTATTAATAGACATCTAGGCTCCTCACCTTTGCATAGCACATGAAGGCTTATGGATGGTCTTCTATAGTTTGTAACGCACAGTCAGGGTTTTTTGTTACATCGAACTACTGTGCTGTTTCAGTAGAACCCTGGTGCTCCTGATTTTCAAGCTGGGAAGGCTGCGATAGACCGCTTTCACTCTCTTCATCATGCGCTGTCTGCTGGCGCGTGACCCGCTGTTCGCTCGTTTTGCGCTTTGAGCGAGAACGCTTTGGCGCTGAGACATCGACAGTTTGAGTTTTTTCATCCTCACTCTCACTATCAGTTGTTGGAGGAGTAACCAGTTGGTCGCCAGAACTCTCTTCGTTGCCGTTGGTGGTAGTAGTGAATGGAGCATCTTTCTCACCCTCGTCAACGAGTGAAGGAGATAGAGCCTGTAGCCAGGAAGGACTTTCGTCTGAGCGTAAGAGAGAAAAAGAATGGAGCCAGGTCACGCCCTCTTCCTCTACTTCTGGAGTCGGTGATAAGGGTAGTTCACCACTCCCGGGTAAAGATGCCTCCTGTAAAATCGAGTGCTCTCTTTCTGCTTCTACGAAAGAGGTTGCATAGTCACTCACTTCAGTCTCCTGATGCTCGCTGGAAGGGAAAGCAAGGGATTGATCTTCCTGGTGCTCGTCAGAGGGAAAAGCAAGGGATTGATCTTCCTGGTACTCGTCGGAGGGGAAAACAAGGGATTGATCTTCCTGGTGCTCGTCAGAGGGAAAAGCAAGGGATTGATCTTCCTGATATTCGCTGGAAGGGAAAGCAGAGGGCTGATCTTCCTGGTGCTCGTCGGAGGGGAAAGCAAGGGATTGATCTTCTTGCTTGGACGGGACAGAGAAAGGTACCGTCGTCGTATCGCTCACCTCGTTTTCAAAATCGTGAGGCATCACGGGCACTCGATCGGTTGCGCCAAAATCATCATCGTCATAGATGTCAGTTGTAAATGGTGTCTCTGCTTCCATCTCATCAAACGCGAATACATCAGGGGATACCACTTGATCGGTGGTGATCCTCTCATCTACAACTGCAGGCTCCCTATGCGGCACTTCTTCTTCTATCCAGGGCAGAGAAGTTCCATATGAGAGTTCCGGCTCGTCACGTGCCAGCGACTGGGATGGACGAGAATCAATGGGAGTGGTTATTGCTCGCTGGCGTTGACGTGCAGCAGCACGTACATTTGGAACAACCGATGGCGGTTGTTTCGAGTAGTCAAAGATCACTTTGATGGCGCGATTGCTGGACTTATTGGCTGCCGTCGTGAGAGCCTCGCGGAAGCCACTGAGAGGGAAACTGTGAGTAATCAGCTTGTCGGGGAAAATTTGTTTGCGCAGCATCAATTCTGCTGCGATTTCAAATGTAGACGCTATCTCTGATGCACCAGTAGGCCAGCTTTCTATACCATGACCCATTGTACCAATGAGATTGATCTCCTGGTACCAGATGGGGCTGAAGTCAATGTGCAAACGGTGAAGATGGAGCCCCACCAGGACCACGGTTGAACCAGCTCGTGCCCACCTGAGCGCATCTTGCGTGGTACGTGTGTCGCCGACAGTATCATAAATCACATCATAGCCACCTAACAACATCTTGTTGCCCCACATACCCTTGTAGAGTCGCGCGTCGGTAGCCTGCTGTATCTCTTTATAGCTGTCATGTTGGTAGATAATCTTCGCGCCTAAGCGCGCGGCCTGCTCGATCTGGAAGGAGTGGCGTGCCATAACACAAATTTCAGCCTCGGGAGCGAGCGCGCGGACAACCTGTAAGATGAGTAGACCTATAGTGCTGGCGCCGATAATGAG
>JBGQJX010000221.1:0-6839 GCA_041499255.1 Ktedonobacteraceae bacterium
GATGCTCACAGACGCTCTCGAGATGGTGCGTTTGCGCTTCGGTCTCACACACGATGAGGGCATACCAATGTCCATCCGCACGGTGTACCAGGTGAACAGTCTTGGGTGTACCCTCAATAGGCCGATGCAACTTGATTTTGAGGCAATGCCCGATCTTCTTGGGTACAATGAGGTGTTTCTTGTCTTCATGCAAGTACACATCTTTGCCATATTGGCGCAGTTGGATGGAATGCCAGCGGTTGGGTTGCTTAAAACGCGGGAAGCCAACAGCAGGGATGCCCAACTCCTTGGCGGCAAGAAAGCGTTTGAGGGACTTGGAGAGTCTATCTGCAAGCATCTGGACCGTGGTGGCAGGCACATACTCACCACCGCGTCCTTTGTAGTGTGCGGTCAAATCGTACTTTGTGGGAAACGTGCCTTTCTCGGCATACTGTGCTTTGACAGTCTCCAGCATTTCATTAGAGAGCTTGCGGGACGCAGCCAGGCAGCCCATAAGCATGCGAGATTGCTCTTTATTTGGATACAAGCGGTATTCAAATGTCCTCATGCTTCTAACTATGGCAGATTAGAAGGCGTATGTCAACCGTTGAGACCGCCTACGGGCAGGCGGCAATTCACCCCCAAGCTTGAAAGCAGGAGCCCTCTTGCCGCGTTATGGAAGAGATAGTTGATTCGTTGCGCCATCAACCAGCACAATGGAGGTCACGTTGTCACTCTCGGTAACAGTATATTGCAAGGCAACGGACGCTCCCCATGAATGGCCTACGATGATGGGGCGCTCCAGACCGAGGGCCTTTACCGCAGCAGGATCATCTGCAATGATCGTGGTAAAGTCATAGCCACTACCTGGCTTATCGCTTTCTCCGTGACCACGTTGATCGAGCGCGATAACTGTATAGCCTCTTTCCGCGAGCAGCGGAGCCACAAAATCCCATATGCGCGTCGCTGAAGCTAAACCATGGAGCAATAAGATAGGAGGATTATTTGGACCAGGAGCAGGCGGGATCCAACGCCGGTAGTGAAGCTGGAGATGATTCGCGGTAATATAGCCGTCTAAAGGAGGTATGGTCATACGGGAAACGCCCCTCAGGTGATATTTTAGTTGCTACAGAGTATCTTTTGTGCATAAAAGCAAAGGTACCCATCAGAGAACATTCTGGCATAGATATTCAATGCCACTGAATGTGGCGTATATCATCTATAGCAGAGTGCTCTGCAGGGGTACTCTCTGCACGTATCTCTCTATGTACTTGTAAAAAGACCTGGGCAAACTACTCGCTCAGGTCTTCAGGTTCAAGCTCGTTATCTTGCTCAATCTCCTCGTCGTCATCATTTTCATCCAACTCTTCTTCATTGTCGTTATGTTCATCTAAATAACGAAAATCAGCATAGTTGGTTGGAGATGACTGTTTGCGGATCTGTATGGTTGGGGTTATGAGTGGGAAAGGCTTTAACCCGGTGGGAGCAGCCGGTCCCTCCATCTGCGGATCGTAAGCAGGTGAGCCTTCGCGCACCAGCACTTCATCCTCCCATGCCACGGCTTCAAAGCCTAAACGGCGCAGGTCCATTACCATACCGGGCCACGTGTCTTCGGCGGCTACTGCCCACCACTCGCGTCCCATAAAGCGTACAGGTCGAACACGCAAAGGCCGGTTGATATCGCCAAGATTTGCCACTAACGATGTGCGTTTCCGCTCGGCGTTTTTCACGATTAGAACCGTCCCTTTCTTTAAATAGCACAACGTCTTTACTAGAACAACGATGCACCTCTTTCCTCTTTGAACCCTTGAGATGCACCGCGATTAAACGTTCCTGTCCACTTCAATAATCCAAATAAGAAGAGATTACGGTAATAACATACCACATAAACTTGTCAAGTTGCCAGTGGTCAATAGATTACGCTTTTACCCTTACTTTACCATATAAAATTGATTGACATGCCTCAGAAAAACATGCATACTGCACATAGTTGAGCAAAAAGAATGCATTCTGCGCCATCGTGTAAGAACACGGGCAGAAAGCGCAGGTTTTATGAGCCAGATAATCAAAAGTGTGAAGACGATTCCGGAAACGGCTTCCCGGCGTTTGCGCAACACCCCCAGCTATTTTTTTCTACTATGGCGTTGGGTGACGTGGTTGCTTGCACTGATTACACTGGTTTCCATTCATGGTCAGCCCCTCCCCTTACTCGCCGCGCTGCTCCTGGGGATTACGTTTCTACAAAGCCTGGTTGTAACTCTATACGCGCCCGTGTTTCAATTTTTTCTTCCTGACCTTCCTGGAAGAAACAGGCTGCTTCAACCAAGGCAACGAGCATCAGCCGAACCACGCCGCTGGCGTCCACGTCCTCTAGCCACAGATGAAGAGCCCAATATTATCGCTCCCCTGGCCAGTACACGCAATCCCTACTGGGATTTCGCCATTTATGGTCTGGATGTTGTTATCTGTGGTGTGGTGACCTATTACGGAGGGTATTTCGGCGCACCGCACTTCGGCGTAGGTTCTCCCTTTTATCGTTATGGCATCTCTACCGCACTGGCGGCAGCATTTACCTATCGCTATCGTGGGGGACTTGCCGCTGCGCTTGGCTATGATTTGCTGATACTGTTTGGAGCGTTTTTCCCACCCACGCAGGTACCATACGTAGCTTTAAGTGTAAGGGACCTTGCCGGATCATTATTGGATGCACCGGTGATCGCTATCCTGGCAGCATATATGGCCTCGCTACTAGAAAGCTATACACGCAGTAAGAGAAGAGAGCAAGATAATGTGCGCCTGCAAATGGCTTTACGGCGCGTTGGCGAGACGATGATACAGGGCGTCAGCGATAGGATGCTACTGTTACAGCAAAGTGCCGAACAGATGCGAAAAGGTGGGCACTTTGAACGCCTGGTTATCGCTCTTGTTCGCAACGCAAATGAGGCGAAAGAGAGCAACGAGTATCACCCTGAAATCGCCCGTTGTGTCGAAGCGGGTTTTGTAGAATCTCGTATACATGATAATAGCCAGGCCATCCTGGAGCAAGTAATGCAAACGGGAGAGAAATACAGCGCTTTTGAGCCTCTGGATGAGCCACGTGATAAGGATCAACGAGGCATAGCTCGCCTTTATATGCCATTTCTGAAAGAAGGGCAGTTGTATGCTGTAATTGGCGCTGAAAGCACACGACAAGCACCTTTTGAAAACAAACAAGAGGTATTTCTCAGCACAACCGGGCCACAACTCGTTGTGGCTCTTGAGAATATACGCCTGACAGAACAGGCGAAAGAACTCGCAGCAGTTGCGGAACGCAGCCGTATTGCGCGTGAGATTCATGATGGGGTTGCTCAACTGGTATACATGCTAAGTCTGAACGCTGAAACATGCGCAGCTTTAGCGCATCGTATTGCCGACGCCTCTGAAGATACAGAGGATAAAGAGGTCCTGGCTCCCCTGGCGCAGCGGCTCGATTCACTGGTGACCATCTCGAAGCAGGCGCTCTGGGAAACACGTCATTACATGTTCACCCTCAAACCGCTGATCACTGGAAATAGTACTTTAACCCAGATGTTGACCAGCCAGTTACGTGAATTTGAGGTCATTAGCGGTTTACCGGCTTGTTTAGAGGTCGAGGGCGATGAAGAGGCAGCTAATGGAGACCGGCACAGCACACAGAAAATGGCACAGCTAGGAACGGCGATATTTCGTATTACGCAGGAGGCACTCACCAACGCATATAAACATGCAGGGGCTACGGAGCTGCACGTGTTCTTGCGCTATCTCCCAGACGCTGTAGAGGTCGAAATTCGTGATAACGGAAAAGGCTTGAAGGCAGGTGATGAGCGCTTTAACCTGGCGACAATTGGGGAGAGAGGGCGTATTTATTCTGGGCATGGTCTGCGTGGAATGCGCGAACGGGCCGAAGAGTTGGGAGGGGTATTTGAGGTAAAGCAGGGTGCTACTGGCGGTGTCAGCGTGCGAGCAACCTTACCCCGTTAACAAGGAGACCATTACAAAAATGTCAAAAATACGCTTAATGATCGTAGACGATCACGAAGTGGTACGCCTGGGAATGCGGGCAGCATTCGAACTGGAGCCAGACATAACGGTCGTAGGTGAAGCCAGCAATGGAGCCGAAGCGCTGGCAAAAATGAGCGTGCTCGCGCCACAATTGATCTTGATGGATGTGAGGATGGAGAAAATGAGTGGAATAGAGGCCTGCCGCGAGATCAAGAGCCAGTATCCAGATACTGCGATCTTAATGATTACTTCGTATTCTGACGATGAAGCCGTCCTGGCATCAATGCTTGCTGGCGCCAGTGGATATCTTTTGAAGAATCTCAGCCGGGCCGAGCTGCTGCGTGCGATCCGGCTGGTCGCAGCAGGCCAATCGTTACTTGATCCGGCAATGGTGAAACAAGCAACGACAAGATTGACAGCAATGACTGGTGGTGGAATCCAATCACACACACCAGGCGGCGAGTTAACCGAACGAGAACGCGAAGTGCTGGCGTTGATTGCACGCGGCTATACGAACAAGCAAATAGCTGACGCGCTCATTGTGACAGAGAAGACAGCGCGTAATCATGTCAGCCACATTCTGGAAAAGCTTGGGCTTGCACG
The DNA here is from genome assembly GCA_041499255.1 of Ktedonobacteraceae bacterium. GTDB lineage: Bacteria > Chloroflexota > Ktedonobacteria > Ktedonobacterales > Ktedonobacteraceae > UBA11361. The sequence goes on from JBGQJX010000221.1 coordinate 4,603, forward strand.
CCGCAGTGAGGCGGCAGCCTTCGCTGTTGAGTATAAATTGGTGCCCCCTAGAGAACAACGTAAAGAGGAAGAATAACGCTATTCATTCTTATCTCTTAAGCAAGTTGCCCCGAAAACGTACTGCGGTGGAAATATTGTCCACCGCCCTTGCCACCAATATACGCTCCATTCTGCACAATCACCCGTCCACGCAAAAGCACAGTTTCTGGTATGCCCTGTATGTGCATGCCCTCGTAGGGAGTGTAGTCGACACGCTGGTGTTGCGTGGCTGCGCTAATCGTCATAGACTTTTCTGGGTTCCAGATCACAAGGTCGGCGTCGCTGCCGGGCGCTATCGTCCCTTTGCGGGGATAGAGGCCAAAGAGTTTGGCAGGAGTTGTGGCTATTACATCAACAAAATGCTGGAGCGACAGCCTTCCTGCGCGCACACCTTTGTAGAGCAGCATTACTCGATGCTCTACTCCTGGCAGGCCATTTGGTATTTTCGTGAAATCATGCAGTCCTAATTCTTTCTGGCCTTTATAATTAAAAGGAGCGTGATCAGTGGAAACGACTTGCAGGTCTCCGCGTTGCAGGCCCTGCCAGAGAGCTTCATTGTCTGCCGCACTGCGCATTGGAGGAGTACAGACAAATTTTGCCCCCTCGAAGCCCGGCGCAGCGTAGTGACCATCGTTGAGATAGAGGTATTGCGGGCAGGTTTCAGCCCATACAGGCAATCCCCTGGCGTGGGCGGCAGCAACAGCGTGAAGAGAATGGGCACAACTCACATGGACAACATAAAGGGGCGCGTCAGCAAGGTTAGCCAGGGTGATCGCCCGCTGGGTAGCCTCTCCCTCTAATATGGCAGGACGCGTCAGGGCATGAAAACCTGGAGCGGTATGACCCGCGGCAACGGCTTCCCGTACCAGCAGATCGATGACGATGCCATTCTCGGCGTGGACCATCACCAGCCCACCTAACCTGGCGGAACGGCGCAACACACGATAGATGGTCTCATCGTCGACCATGAACGTCCCTGGATAGGCCATCAAGAGCTTGAACGTGGTGACGCCCGCGGCGACCATATCATCCATGGCAGTTTCCGGAGCAGAAGCGAGGTCAGTGATGGTGATATGAAAGCCATAGTCGATGACGGCCTTCCCTTCCGCCTTGCCGTGCCAGGCGTGTAGTGCTTCAGCTAGCGTGTGACCGCGCTGCTGGTTGGCAAAATCAAGGATAGTCGTCGTGCCACCACAGGCGGCAGCGATTGTTCCTGTCTCAAAGTCATCACTGGCAACAGTAGTAGGAAGCGGAAGTTCCATATGGGTATGTACGTCGATAGCGCCAGGAAAGATATATCTACCCTGGGCATCAAGGACAGTATCAACCTGTAACGCGGCGAACGCACCTGGAGCGCCAACCGCGAGAATTTTCTCGGCATCGATGAGAATATCACCGGTATAATCAGCAGTAGCGGTGACGATATGACCATTCGTAATAAGCGTTCGCATTGAGAGCCTCCTTCAAGAACGTCAGGGCTGTGGGTACACTTTCAAGTTGCTGTATACGATATCAGCGGGTGTATCTGTCGTAGTAGCGAGAAAGGCAATATCCCCTGCTGCGCTATAGGTAGCATCTGTTACCTGTGTCAGGAATGAGCCATTGGCATAGAACAAGAAGGTATTGCCACGAACAATCACAAGTAAAGTGTTCTTTGCAGAATTGCCCTGCTTCAGGAAAGCTGACTGGGTCCAGTCATGCCCTGGCAGAGCGGTAACAGTAGTATACGACATCACTGAAATCTTATAATTCCCTTTAGTATCTACCTCAAACAGGTAACCCGCGTAGCGATTTAAAATGTCCGGGTTGACACGGAAAAAGAGACCACCGGAATGCCCGCTATTGATTTTTATATCCACCGAGATAGTAGCGTTCTGGTACTGTTTGCCAGCCTCGAGACAGCCGTGGAAGTCAACGAGGTTCACGCCTTCAGTAACGTGATACCCATCTGATTGAAAAGAACATTGACTGGTCATATCCCACTGAGCCGCCTGAGTACCAGCATTGTTTGCGTCATTTAAGGCGTCCTGGTAATCAGGCTTGCTGGCTGTAGCTGTCTGGATCACACCTGCGGTGGCACGCGCTTGAGCCTGAGCAGTGGCTGTAACGTGAGCAATGGCTGTGGCTGTTGCCTGCGCATGGGCAGTGGCCGTGGCAGCAGCAAGAGCCTGTGCGGTAGCTGTCAGGTTAGGCGTTGC
>JBGQJX010000222.1:0-6836 GCA_041499255.1 Ktedonobacteraceae bacterium
GCCGATCGATTAAGGTGACCCAAGGATCCTCTTTGCGGCTCTGCTGGGCCCTGGTGAAGGCCTGTGCCACGGGTGCGACGGGATAGCCAGCCATCGTAGTATCAGCAAGTGCGAGCCAAGACTCAAAAATATTCGAGTCGTTCGAAGGTGTTTCTTTCATGGTCGTCTCCAACGAAAAATAAGTTGCACATCGGGTTAACTAACAACAGCCGGTATCGCAGAGAGCCTGTGAGAGTCTTTGTTTCTCAACAGTCAAAACGATGCATCCATTATACTATATTTGATACTATATTTGGTGTTTAGATCAAAGTGCAGTTACCGACAACCATCCGGATGACGCTTTAGACTAATTTCTTACGAAGCCAGGTAGGAAGCGGCACGAGCCATTTCTTTATGACGGTGTGGGAACGCAGTCTACAAGCTGTTCGAGTCGGCATTAGTCTAAACTCCAATAATATATACGGCCTACGGAAAACGTTTGCTAGAAAGGTAAGAGATGCGTGGGTATGTGGGGTAAGATTGGTATTAGCCCCGAAATCATGAGAGCGGCGATGAGCAAGAGCGCGAAGAAACTTACGAGTTTGAGTGTTTCTTGCATGGCCAGGTGCAGGCTGCCCGGCATATCCGCGCGCATTACTCCTGTGACTGCTACAGCAAGGGTTGGGAGAGTCCACCAGACGATGAGCACCAGGTGGGGAGCGCCACGGGGAATGCCTAGAGCAGTGATGATGGCAAATGCCCCCAACAGGAGCAGCATGTAGAACACCCGGCTCAAGCCAAGGCCCATAAACGATGCCAGTGTCCGTTTCCCGACCTGCAGGTCGCTTTCAACGTCGCGCATGTTGTTTACATGAATGACCGTTGCCACCAATAATCCCAGCGGGAGGCTGTAGATAAGCACACTGAGCAGCGCAGCGATGCTGGTAAAACCGCTCGTCTGCGTCACATAGGCGCCCAGCGTAATCAGCGGACCATAAATAATGAGACCAACAAGCTCGCCAAGGGCTGTCGCGGAGAGAGAGCGGGACGTGGCGCTGTAGAAGAAGGCACAGAGCAAACCAATGATGCCCAGAGGGAATATATACCATATGCTGCTAAAGATCGCCGCAACGGAACCCAGCAGAGCTCCCAGCAAAAACAAGAATAGGCTGAGCATCAAGACATGGATAGGTTTCATCAGTCCTTGTTGAATCAGGGCGCCAGTGCCGAGAGGATTGCTGGTATCTACGCCATGAATAAAATCGTAATAATCATTCACGAGATTCGCGCCCATTTGCAGGATCACTACAGAACAGAGCGTCACGATAAAAGGCAGGAAACGGAAGTGTCCAAGCGGTGTGCGCGGCGTAATTGTTTGTGTCCATGCCAGGGCACTGCCTAAAAGGGCAGGCATAATGGCAAGTAGGAGATAGGCGGGACGGATGCCCTCCCACCATACCTGTAGCCATTCGGAGTGGCCGCGACGATATTCGGCAGAGGGAGAGACAAGCGGCGGGGGGAGTCGCACTGTGCGGGTGGTGGCTACGGAACGCACGGCAATCTCTGGTTGGAGAGCATTGATTGTCTGCAGCGAACTTAATGGAATGGTCGGAACCTCTTCAGCCTGCACTGAAGAGGGTGTGACTATTTTTGAAGCAACCGGTGGCGCCGGTGATACGCGTGCCTGCTCTTTGGACGGAGAGGCTATTCTAGTGTTATCGTTTTCCTCTGAGGTAGAGTCTTTGCTTTGCATTTGCATGCACCCTTCCTAAGATAGAGAGCCCAGTTTATTTTTCCTGTAACGCTTTTTGTAAGGCCAGCATCCTTTGCTGTAAGTGAGCCTGAGAAACGGCGACGGTGAGATCGCCGCGCGTCTTCTCCAGGATGCTGCGCGCTGTGTCTGTTGTGCGGCGCAAGCCCAGGGTGATGGCATCGGGATAATCTACCAGGGTGAGGAGCGCGTAGATATCGTCCATAGCGCGCAAAAACAGCTCACACTGGTCAATATTACCACGCCGCAATTGATCCAGTACATAGCGCCGCAATTCTCCTACCGTTTCACCGATGCCATTGAGATATGGCGCCCAGCCGATAGAGAGTTCTTGCGCGGTAGGCAGCGTGCGATATTGCGCCAGGGCAAGGAATGCAGCGGCTTCGGCGTACTCTTTCTGGGCATCCTGGACAAAGCCGGCGAAGAAAATATCCTGGTGATCACGCAGGTCATCCGCCATCTCGGCGAGCAGGGCGGAGGCCTGGGCAATGAGTTCCTGGGCCTGCTGGAATTCTTGCCGGTGGATGGCGCGGATACTGTTGGCACAGTGACGAATGGCGGCGCGAGATTTGGGCAGTGCGCGTTCGCGTGCCGCGTGCTTCAGTCCCAGATATTCGATGGCTTTTTGGCCTATGGCGTCCAGTTGATCTGTCATTGTCTCTATTTACCTTTGGGTGGGGCTTGCCCAACCCCCCTACTATTATATGATTTCGCATTGTTAGTGTATCATAGAAGTTGCTGAAGGAATAGATGGAGCCATATTGGGCTAAAAAAAGTCCTGGCAAGGTGCCACCGCCTTGCCAGGACTTCTAATATATCTTCGATGAATAATTACAGGACGCGGCAGACGTCGAGTTCGGGGGGGAAGGTCATGGAGTTGAGGTCGCCGGACCAGAAAAGTTGTTTCATCATTTCGGCTACGGCGTAGAGCAAGTGTTGCAAGGCGGCTTCGCGACCTTTTTCGAAGGGGATGCTGCCGTGGTAGGAGGCAACGCCTGAGAACCAGGTGTTGAGGGGCAAACGCGAACTCATACGCACAAGATACATTTCCATTTTGACTGCTCCGTGTTCAACGGGAACCATGATGCGCAACTGGGGCATTGAGTCGATGATATCGAGGCGATAGAAGACGCCGTAGTGGTCGCGCGAGGCCTGAAAAATGGATACCTCGGGGAGGGCGATATCGTCGTCATGAAACTCGTTGCGCTCCGGTGGATTATGTTCCATTTCTACTCCTAAATTTGCCAGAATGTTTTCCAGTTGTTTGTCGATGTTCATCGCCAGGGCCCTTTCTTGTGTGTATGTGTATCTTTGTGTTTTAAAGACTTTACCTTTCGTTATGGTGCTATTCCTGCTAGCTGGGAGAAAAGTGGAAATGGGGTAAGCTCAAAAGATTCGCGATATATCGTATGCGCGGTATTTTGGGAAAATAGCGCGCATATTGCGCGCTAATTTTTTGGGGTTGACAAATTTATAATTGAGGGTAGGGGCAATTTACAAGTTGCGACAATGCGTTGTTTCACTCAGGGGAGCAAGAGTGGTGATAGTGCGACGCATTATCAGGTTGGGCCGCAGGCGAATAAGTTCAGGGGGAGACCCACCATCAGCAGAATCTTCGATCTGCGCGATCAATTTCTGCACTCCTAGCTCACCCATGTACTTCATTGGCTGTTGGATGGTGCTCAGTTCCATGATTTCCGAGAGTTCAATGCCATCGAAGCCAATCAAAGAGAGATCACCGGGCACAGAAATATTAAGAGATCTGGCTGCCTCCAACACACCGATGGCCTGGACATCGCTGGCGGCAAAGATTGCCGTAGGGCGATCTTTGCGGGTCAGCAGTTGTAAGGCTGCGCGTCTACCTCCCTGGCGATCCCAATTGGCGGTGAGAACGAGTTCTGGCTCAAACAGCAGGCCCGCCTCGCCAATGGCACGATGCAGTCCGATGAGTCGATCATTGGAGGGATTGAAGCGGAAGGCGCTATCAATAATGCCATTGATAAAGCCAATGCGGCGATGACCATGCTCAATCAAACATTTGACTGCCTGGTAAGCGCCTTCTACGTTGTCAACCACCAGTGAGGTGAGCAGTGGATGATAGGCATCGACCAGCACAACGGGCATGCCAGCTTGCTTGAAACCCGCGGCAGCAGCGTCGTCGGGAAATATCGAAATCACCAACAGACCATCTACCTTGCGTTGTTTGGGCAGCTTGCGAAAGTAGGAGTCACACTGATCATTGGTCTGCACATTGTACAGCACGAATTCTCGCCCTGCCTGGGTAATCGCCATTTCCACGCCTCGCAATACTTCTATAAAGAAAGGGCGAGTGAAAAATGGCACAATGACGCCAATAGAACCGGTACGCCTGGAAGTCATACTGCGCGCGATGAGATTAGGGCTGTAGTGCAGTGCATTAATAACGGTCAACACGCGTTGACGGGTCGCCGGCTTCACGCCCGGACTATCATTAATCACACGTGAAACAGTTCCAACAGCGACACCAGCGATACGCGCAACATCACGGATAGTTGGGATCTTTTCTTGCCCCTGGTCATTCATAAAATTTGAAACGGTTCCTTATATTCAGATTACCATAAATATACCATGTCATACCACTTCTGTAAAGCATCTTTCTATATTTGGGTGTATGAAATAGTTGTCGGTGTACGAGAGTCAGGGTATGGGGGCGCGATACATCGGCCCCTATAAACAATGCATACACTTTCTGTATTCCCGCACGCAAATAACGGAAACATGGCCCCACAATGTGAGAATAGTTGCTCTTTACAAGCAGGTATCTCTTTACAAGAGCACATTTTTATGGTATTGTTGAAAGGTAAATGGAACCGTTTCAAATATATAGCTTTACAAAGGCACATTTTATGGCATTTTTGCTATATTAATGGAACCGTTTCAAATAATCTGCTTCACATCGTATTCAGGAAAGAACTGAGTACGCGTTGGTGCATCTCGTTGTTGTTGACGACGGCGTTGAGAGACTTTGTTGTAGAGAGGTGTGTGATTACGCTAAAGGAGGTGATCGTACGCAAAGAAAAGAGCGAGAAGCTTGATCCATCTTGTTGCTTGTAGACAAGCAAGGGATATTTAATGTGTATTGCTGAATTCTCTTTACGTTAATTTGTGTAATCATTGCTCCAAAAGGAGGATCAAATATGGTTCCTGAACAGCGTGAAGCCCTCGATGAAATTATCGTCAAGATTCGTGCAGGTCGTTTGACACGTCGTACATTCCTCGAACGCGCCATCGCCATTGGTCTATCTTCTACTGTGGCAGGCTCGCTCCTTGAGGCGTGCGGTGGCACCAGCAACACAACAGGTGGCACTGGCCAGACGACGAACATTGTCTGGCAGACTGAGAATGATAACTCGGGTACCTATCCGGGACTGGTAGACAACTACAACAAGACCAACAAGGATAGTGTCCACGTTATCTGGCACAATGGTCCATCCGATGCCAACAGTCTCCTTACCCTCTATGATAATACGATGCGGGCACGTAGTGGCTCTTTTGATATGATGCAAATAGATGTTATCTGGCCCGCCGAATTTGCCTCCAATGGCTGGACAGTGGATCTTACTAGCAGGTGGCCTGCAAGCGACCGCGCGAACTATCTTCCAGGGCCGATTAAGTCCTGTACCTACAACAATCAGGTCGTGGCAGCGCCACTCCGAACAGACCTGGGAGTGCTCTACTACCGAACAGACATCGTCTCAACCCCCCCAAGCACCTTTAGCGACCTGGCGACCGCAGCAAAGAGTAACGCCTCCAAGGCCAAGATCGGCTATGCCTGGCAGGGAGCACAGTACGAGGGATTGGTGTGTGACTTTGTCGAGGTCCTGGCTGGCTATGGCGGATCAGTACTTGATCCCACCGATTCAAAGAAAGTCACTGTCAATAGCCCGGAGGGGGTGCAGGCACTCACAGAGATGGTAAGCTGGGTTGGGACGATCTCGCCTACTGCTACCACCACATTTAATGAGGAAATATGCCGCCTGGCCTTTCAGACCGGTGATGCCATCTTCATGCGCAACTGGCCGTACGCGTACTCGTTGGGCAACGATCCCGCCAAGTCAAAGGTTGCTGGCAAGTTTGATATCACTTCCATGCCCTTTGGCGGAAGCGGCACCGTCGGGCATTCGTGCGTGGGTGGCTGGAATATGGCCATCAATGCCTTCTCCAAGAATCCTGATGCATCCTGGAGTTTTATTAAGTACATGCTCGGTCCAGATGCGCAGAAACAATTAGCGATTAAGGGTTCGTTTACACCCGCCTTAAAGAGTGTGTACGACGATCCTGCCGTGAAGTCGGCGCAGCCGCTCTTCACAAAACTGCAGCCCATCCTGCAAAATTCCTTGCCGCGCCCGGTCTCTCCCGTCTACCCGGACCTTTCGAATATCATTCAGAATCACGTACACCAGGCGCTCGCAAAGACGGTCAGCCCAGCCGACGCGCTGAGTGCTCTCCAGACTGAGCTACAGGCGCTCGTATCGAAGTAAAGTTTATAGTTCTGTAACAGTGTAGTGAAGCCATGAGGCAGCCTACGGCCAGGTTGCCTCTTTGGCCTGAACCGTGAGGTGGCTCACCTGCTGCTACCCCGTCATTTTGAAGTAGAAAAAATAGGTAAGGGGATAGGAGAAAAAATGACACAGGCTCAAACGCTATGGTGGCAGCGGGGAGTCATCTATCAGATTTACCCCCGGAGCTTTCAGGATGGCAACGGTGACGGCATCGGCGATCTGCAGGGCATACTTGCTCAACTGGAGTTTCTCACCTGGCTCGGCATCGATGCTATCTGGCTTGGGCCCATTTACCCCTCGCCGATGGCCGATTTCGGCTATGATATTACCAATCATACCGACGTGGATCCGCTCTTTGGGAACCTGGCGATGCTTGATACACTGCTGGAACAGGCCCATATGCGTGATCTCAAAGTCATCGTAGATTTTGTCCCCAACCATACGTCTGACGAGCATCCCTGGTTTCTTGCGTCTCGGAGCTCGCGCCAGAACCCCCAGCGGGATTGGTACGTGTGGGCCGATCCCAAGCGCGATGGTTCTCCTCC
>JBGQJX010000223.1:0-6825 GCA_041499255.1 Ktedonobacteraceae bacterium
CCTGAGCCGCAGCGAAGGGTTCCCTTGTCACCCTGAGCCGCAGCGAAGGGTCTCTCCCGCCGGCCCTCCAGATGCTTCGCGGAGTTTACACTGCGCGTAGCGAATGTGCTCAGCATGACAGCGCTGTCCTCCTGTCGCGCCATCGCTCCTCCCGCATTTGATGGGCTTTTCTTAGGTTGATGCCTATTGGTTGACCCTTGCGGTCAACCTGGGGCCTGGGCCGGGCTCACCCCTTGCGGTCAACCTTAGGCCTGGGCCGGGCGCGGTCAACCTGGGCGCCGGGTCTGGCGCGCCATATTGGTCAAAGATGATGGAATAGAGTATCATAATTCCAAAGCAGCATCCATCCTGAAGAGGTGATCACCTTGCGCATTGCTATCTTAACTTTTGGATCTCGAGGAGATGTCCAACCTTACCTGGCTCTAGGGCTGGGACTGCAGCATGCTGGTCATACCGTTCGGGTAGTCACTCAACGCGATTGTGAATCGCTTATCAGGGATTACGGATTAGACTACGGGGCAGTAACAGGCGATATCCGCCATATGATGCAGAGCGAAGTTGGTCAGCAAATGATCAACAGTCCACCCAACCCCTTCCATTTTGGTTGGAACGCCATGAAGCTTGCTCAGCCGTTGCTGCGACAAATGGCCATCGACTGTTTGACAGCCTGTGAGGACAGCGATTTTCTGCTCTGCTTTGCCTTTTTTCGACCGTTTGGCATTTCCCTTGCAGAGAAGCTGAACATCCCTTATGCAGAAGCGGCGGTCGTTCCCATGCACCCCACGCGCGCTTTTCCCAGTCCTTCGCTGCCCCTGCCAAAGTATGGCTTTGGCGGCACGCTGAACCGGGTCACCCATATCATCGCCTCCCAGGCCTTTGCCCAGGCTTTTCGACCCGCCGTCAATCGCGTGCGCCAGGAGGTGTTTCATCTCCCTCCATGGCCGGTTTGGAAAGCTTCTCCCAGCAGAAGGCAGCAGCACAACCTGGTGCTGTATGGGTTTAGCCCCTCGGTCGTCCCTCGCCCGCCAGACTGGGATGATTTGATAAAGGTGACAGGGTACTGGTTTTTAGATCCCCCTACCCAATGGAAACCGCCTGCAGATGTCGTGGATTTTCTGCAAGCCGGGCCTCCGCCAGTCTATGTAGGCTTTGGCAGTATGAATACCACCTCTCCCGAAAAAGTCACCAAACTGGTAGTGAGCGCATTATCGTCCGCCAAACAACGAGGCATCCTGTTATCTGGCTGGGGTGGTCTACATCAATCCGATTTGCCGGACACAGTTTTGATGGTTGAATCAATCCCGCACAGTTGGCTGTTTCCCCAGATGGCTGCCATCGTCCATCACGGTGGAGCAGGAACAACAGCAGCTTCACTGCGCTCCGGAGTGCCTTCTATTCTGATCCCATTTGGTATCGACCAGCACTTTTGGGCGCAAAGGATCATGGACCTGGGAGTTGGCCCCCGGCCCATCCCTCGCGACAAGCTTACCGCCTCAGGTCTGGCACAAGCCATCCTCGCCGCTGTTGGCGATCAGGCAATGCGCTCTCGGGCAGCGAAAATAGGCGAACACATTCAGGCTGAAGATGGCATCGGTCAGGCTGTTGAGGCATTTCAGCACTATTGCCAGCTTGTCATCTAGCCTATAATATGCATGTTGCTTTTGCAAGCAAAAAATCTACATATTTATTGAAGGAGATCCAAACCATGGCAGTAGTACGCACTTCAAACGTCGACTTGAAAGTAAATGGGGATGGCGCCTACGCTTACGTGGCACAGCCCGATGATAACGCGAAACACCCCGGATTGGTACTGATCCAGGAATGGTGGGGCATCGAGCCGCATATCCGCGACCTCGCCCAGAAGCTGGCCGCGGAGGGCTTCGTAGTTGCCGTGCCGGACCTGTATCACGGCAAGATTGCCACCGAACCCGACGACGCCCAGAAGATGATCATGATGATCTCGGGCAACATCGATAAAGCGGCCAGAGAGATTATCGGCGCCCTGGAGACGGTGAAAGCGATGCCGAACGTCGCACCGAAGAAGTTAGGCCTCATGGGCTTCTGTGTCGGCGGACTGATGACCTACATTGTGGCGTCGCGCTATCACGACCTGGCAGCAGTGGTGCCATTCTATGGCGGCGGTTATGACCCAAAACCTGAAGATGTCGCGAAAGTCAACGCGCCGGTGCTGGCCTTCTATGGCCGTAGAGACCAGAGTATTCCGCAGGAGCAGGTGCACAAGATTGAAAGGATGTACAAAGCGGCAGGCAAGGATTGCACCGTCAAGGTGTACGATGCAGGCCACGCGTTCATCAACCCTGATCATGGTATGGGCAATGAAAAAGCCGCGGCAGAGGCCTGGCCGCTGGCAGTCAACTTCTTGAAGGAAAAGTTGAGATAGGTTATTCAATCTCGTAATAGTAAAGGGGTTCTCAGGCGGTTCGCCACCGAGAACCCCTTTTTCTATTATCAGCGAGAAAATCTTTCTCTATTACGAGATTGAGCATTTCTAGAGCATTTTGTCACCAACAACGTATATACCTTAAGCATGTTATAATTTCTTTGAAGCAAATGAACAAATGAACGGAGTTTTACGGATTACTACAATGTGGTTGATCCAACCGTAGGGGCCGATTTATCGCGCCCATCGCCGATTTATCGGCCCCGTGAAAATCTCTCCTACCCCCCATCAAGGAGCGTAAGATGGAAAACCAGCAGTTTGAACAACCGGAGTGGCAATCTTCTTCGCAGCAGCGCTATGTCAATACCGACTCGCGCGAACAACAGGGGTATGGTCCACAGCCAGGACTTATTGATCCACGCGAAAAAATTCAACCCACACGAAGACGACGCAGGCCCTGGTTATGGATCATTGGCGCGATAGTGATCATCGCATTACTTGGTTCCGGAGTGCAGGCCGGTCTGAGGAGTATCACCAGCATAAGTAGCGAGACTCACACCTATACAATCTCTGCAAGTACACTGCCAACGCTGGTGTTAAACGATGATACCGGCACGATTACTATTCATTCAGGCGCAGCTAATAGCAAGGTTACTATAGAGGCAACCAAACATTTTCCGGTATTTGGCGGCTCTGCTCCCGCTGTACAATACAGCCAGGATAGCAACGCCAACACCATCAACGCGACCGTCCAGAACCAGAATGGGAACTTCCTGTCTTTCGGTAACGATAACGTCGATTTCAACGTCACCATCCCTGCCAATGCCAACTTGAAGATCCACACCGAGACAGGCTCGATCAATGTCAGCGGCGTGAGCGGAACTATGTCATTGGACACCGCCACGGGTTCGATCACGGCAAACCAGGACGCCTTGAGCGGGCAATCAACCTTGCAGTCTAATACAGGTTCAATCACTTATAATGGCTCCATCGCTCCAGGCGGGAATTACCAGTTTTCAACTGATACCGGCTCGGTCGACGTGACTCTTCCAGCTAATTCGTCCTTCCATGTGGATGCATCAACAGACACCGGGTCAATCAATAGCGATTTCTCCTCGGTGAATGTGGAGCACCGCGGTGTTATAGGCGGCGATGCTCACGGTGATGTGGGCAGCGGTTCTGGCACTACGGTGACGCTGAAAACCAATACAGGTTCTATCGGCCTGCACGAGGGGCAGTAGCCTCACGAGAGGTCAAACCACGAATGAACGAGAGGTAAAGAGCATGCAAGAGACACTGAAGCAGCAGCACATTCCTGTCAAGGTCTACCGGACGGATCGGCGCTTGATGATTGCGGCGCCGATGGCTGGACTGGAACCCGAGAACATTACGGTCGAAGTCACAGCCGATGGTCGCCTGATTCTCCACGGCGACCTGCGCGGTATGCTGAAGGAGGTCAAAGATCTCCTGCTTGATGAATGGAGCGTTGGGGTCTATCACCGCGAACTGGCGCTCCCGATCGCGGTCGATGCCGCGTGTGCCAATGTCACCTATGGCAATGGCGTGCTGACGGTGACCTTGCCCATCAGCGAGCAGACACACCCCGCGCGATTGATGCTCGTGCGGCGAGGTCCTACCCACGGCCAGCGCAGGGGCAATGCCGGACGCCCTCCAATATGCGTTCAGACCTGAAAATTTGGATAGGTGTATACACATTAAAAAGCCTGTATGGTATACTTGCAATTGTAAACCCCTATGCTAACGGTAGAACTGTTCTTGCCATTCTGTACCGTATGTACACCTTTACGTCCGCTTTTAGTTATCTCGGGGAGAAGATACTATGAATCGTACAACACGACACTGGCGGAACCCCATCACTCGTATTGCTACCATGGCAGCCGTCCTGGTCATGCTTCTCGGTTTTGCAGGCTACACCTCCAGGACGACTCACGCGACAGGGAACAAAAACGCCTGTCAGCTCAACTCGGCTCAAGGCAATATCCAACACGTAATCTATATCCAGTTCGACAACACGCATTTTACGCGTGACAATCCAAACATCCCATCAGACCTTGAGCAGATGCCTCACTTGCTCAACTTTATGGAGAATAACGGCGTAGTGCTCACCAATCACCACACACCGCTCATTGCCCATACAGCGACTGACATCCTGACCTCCCTGACAGGGGTCTATGGTGATCGCCATGGAGTGCCGGTCAGCAACAGCTTCCGCTACTTTAATCCAAATGGGACCAGCAACGTCGGCGTATCTTTCGCCTACTGGACTGCCCCTATTTTCGATCCGACCACATCGGCACCAACCGACACGACCTTCAACATGCTGACAGCCTCGGGTCAAAACGCACCAGCCCCTTGGGTGCCATATACCCGCGCGGGCTGCAATGTTGGCGCGGTTGCCACGGCGAATACCATACTGGAAAATACAGCGATAGATATTCCCACCGTATTCGGCCCAAACTCACCACAGGCGGCAGAGGTGACAGCCAATCCGGGTCAGGCATTCGCCGATTTCGTCGGAATCGGCATCCATTGCGCGCAAAACAACCCGGCTTGCTCCCCCTCCAATACTGGTGAGCCAGACCTGCTGCCCAATGAGCCCGGTGGGTACGCGGGGTTCAATGGCCTCTTCGGCCACAAGTATGTTGCGCCCATCATCAGCCCGAAGGGACCTCTAACTGACCTCAACGGCAATGTCATCAAGGACCCCCAGGGTCACATCGGATTCCCAGGCTTTGATGGCATGTCCGCGGCCGTCTCGCTTGGTTATGTAGCCGCAATGCAGGAGAATGGCGTTCCCGTTACCTACGCCTATATCTCCGATGCCCATGACAATCATCCCACTGGACCAGCCTTTGGTCCTGGTTCGGCTGGTTATGTTCAAGCGCTTCACTCTTATGATCAGGCCTTCGGCACATTCTTTAGTCGGCTGGCAAGCGATGGTATCAACCAGAGCAACTCACTCTTCGTCTTCACAGCTGACGAGGGTGACCACTTCGTGGGCGGCCCACCCAGTCCCGCAAACTGCGATGGCGTAACTACACCTTGCACTTATAGCCAGATCGGCGAGGTCAACGCGAATATGGCTGGTTTGCTGGCAACGCAACAGGGCGTCACAACCCCTTTCAAAGTCCACTCGGACTCCGCTCCAACTGTTTATATCACCGGCAACCCGGCGCGCACTGATCCCGTGACGCGTACCTTTGAACGCGGGGTGGGAAACCTGACGGCTTTAAATCCGATTACAGGCAACACCGATACGCTCACGAAATACCTGGCCGACCCTGTGGAGATGAAGTTACTGCACATGGTCACAGCCGATCCCGCGCGAACTCCGACCTTTACCATGTTTGCCGACCCCAATTACTTCCTGTTCCAGGGCGCTGCCAACTGTACTTCAGCGTGTGTCACTGTGCAACCGGGTTTCGCCTGGAACCATGGAACCGTGTCACCAGACATCAACACTACCTGGCTTGGCATGGTCGGCCCGGGTATCAGCGCTCGGGGTGTGAACAATAGTGTCTGGTCGGATCATACCGATATCCGCCCAACAATGCTGGAACTGCTCGGCTTGAAGGATGACTACAGCCATGATGGGCGTGTGCTCTTCGAGGTGATCAGCGATTCCGCGCTGCCGGGAGTGATACGGCATAATCGCGCTTTCTTCACGCTGCTGGCGCAGGTGTACAAGCAACTCAACGCGCCTGTTGGCGCTTTCGGGCTGTCAACACTGCAAATTTCTACGACCGCGCTGGAGAGCAATGCACCTAATGACAGTACCTACACAGACCTGGAAAACCAGCTGCAGTCCTTGAACAGCACGCGGGATGTCATAGCAGGACAGATTATTGCTATATTGGAGGCTGCTGAGTTCGGCGGAGGTAACAACAATGCTTCGCTCTTCAGTCAGCAGCATCTACAGCAACTCACCGCGAATGGTCACGCGTTACTCAAACAAGCGAAAACCCTGGCACAGAAACAGTAAACAGGGAGGTATTGCGTTAGGGGAAGAAAATCCCCCAACAGATATCCCCGCGATCTGAATGTTAAACAATGGTGGGTTTATGCGAAAGCGCCTGAGATACCCAAAGTGGTCATCTCAGGCGCTTTCGCGAGAGCAAAGCGGCTCACTTCCCAAAATGCTCAACTAAGCCTCTGCTGTCGTGACCTCATAATGGGTGACTGTTGGTTCGAACTCCAGCAGAAAGCCCTTATCCTCAGGGTAATACTTAGCTTTCTCTATATCCACACCGGCGAACGCTTGAATAGCCTCCCTCGACTCCCAAAATGTCAGGGTGAGAAAATGGGCCAGCTCTCCCTCGATTCTTCGTAGGACGTATGCGCCTCGATTCCCTTGTATGCCTTGATAGTCGGGAATAGCTCTCTGCTTGAGAAATTCAAGATAG
>JBGQJX010000224.1:0-6823 GCA_041499255.1 Ktedonobacteraceae bacterium
AGGCGAGCGCCTGTTCGGCTACTAACGGCTCCACTGAAGCTTGTTCCAGGAGCGCTTCGAGATCATGATTTCCAGTCATGATGCGGAAGCGCTCTAAAGTCGCTACCGAGGTGCGCACCCATGACTGTTCCCGGCAGCGCCGAGAAAGTATATCGGCCATGCGGCGAACAGAGGGGAAGGCGAGAAGCTCGCCTTCCCGCCGGCCTGCAAGTACACGTGTCACATTCATTGGCGACCTCTAGCATTAATAAGCTCCTGAAGCTTATGCCCCAGGAAATGATCGCGCAGCACCACCTCACATGAAGTTACTCCAGGAACAGCTTCAACGCGCCGCCTGATCTCCCGCCCAATACTGGTAGCGAATTTGGATGGACAGAGCGGGCTAGTCAGGTGGAAATGAACGGTGACCTCACTGCCGACAACCTGCACATCATCGAGCAAGCCCATTTCGGCGAGGGAACGACGAATTTCAGGGTCGCGCGTTGATCCTGCCGCTGCTCGCACAGCATCAACATCTATGGTCATCGTGACACCGTCCCTGTTATACCAGTATCGGTGGCAGGGTGCGAGGCAGCGTACTCACGCTTGCGCTGGGCAATCTCGTCGTTTTCAATTTCCTTCAGCTTGCTATCAATATCGATGCCGTAGAGCCGGGCAATGTTGCCGCCAATGATCTTTTGCTTGATCTCATCGGTCAGATCAACCCCATACTCTTTTTTAATGTCTTCTGGCAGCTGGAAAGCCATAAAATCATCGAGTTGCCAGTGTGGATACCAGATGGGGAAGTCTGTGCCATAGATGATGCGGTCTGGACCGAGCCAGAAGAGCAGGTTCGCCATCACTTCTGCAAAGAAACGCGGGCGGTTATGGACAAAGGCGAGAGCAACCGCTAGGGAGCCGTAGACGTTGGGGCAGCGAGCGGCGATCCAGCAGAAATCGTCGAGTCTAGGTAAACCTACATGATCAATGATGAAGTTGAGTTCGGGATAGAGCCAGGCAGGCTCATCAATATCGCGCACATCAAACTTCGCGAGGGTAAGCGGCTCGACGGCAGGGCCTTTGTGGAAGTGCATATTCTTCACGCCGAGTTCGATGCACTTCTCGTAGAGCGGGAAGACCATGGGATCGTTAGCGCTCCAGCCGCGGGACGGTCCGCGCCATTCGGCGGTATACCACTTGAAGCCCAGCACGCCGCAGTCTTTGACCTGGCGTTCAACCTCTGCTACAGCATTGGGCATGCGGGGGTCAACTCCGCCCAGGGAAATAATGCGTTTCGGGGCCCGGGCGCGCATAGTCATGTTGCGGTCAGCGTTGGCAAACCCGGTATGGTAGAAGTCCATGAGCACCTGGGTGGAGAGGATGGACATATCTGCATCACCCTTGATAAATACTTCTTCGAGATACCAGTCGGGGTCAACTTTGCGGAACTGGCTCTCATAGTCCATCGTCCATTTCTTGTCTGGGGGATTGAAGCCGTTGTGGAAGGCATAGAAGGTTTCGATGAAAGCGTCACCAAAGCGGTTCTTGCAGTTTTCCTTGCTGGCGTCCCAAAAACCTGTGTGAGCATCGAGTACAAATTTGCCGTTCTTCATTGATTGGTCCTTTCACTTGATTGGCAGGGAGAAAGGGTAGCAAATAAGAGTCTCCGGGGGACGAACTTCGAGGACGCACTACATGAGAGATCATCTACGTTGAACGTCAAAACACAGCAATATGCTATTACGTGGATATAAGAATGTATACCATAAAATAATGGGGTTGTACAGGCCAAATTGACCGCACAGGAGGAGGCACCGCCACGATTGCAAATGGCCCCCTTGGGCAACTTATCTACCCATGGAGGCCAAACGATACCGCTATTGTTGGCAAGTTTACCCTGCAATTCCAATAGACAAATGCCGCTGGAAAGATGCAGATGGCTGACCCGGTGCCGTGGGAGGTGAAGGCCACCTGGTCAAACACTTCATGATCAGGCTTATTTCCGCCAGGTACAATGGACGGTGACTGTACTGCTGGTGCCGACGTTGTTGGCAGCGTCATACGCTTTGGCTACCAGCACGTAATTGACATTACGCTTGGCAGGCACGAACCATACACAACTGTATGGAGCCGTAGTATCGGTACACTTCAGCACATTGTTGACGTAAAATTCGACTTTCGTTACGCCAACGTTATCGCTGGCGTTGGCGGCGATGGTTACATTCGTATTGTGTTTCACTGCGCTCCCGTTGAGTGGACTGGTAATGCTGACGGTGGGTGCAGTGGTATAGGGTATGAGTGTCGGAGTTGGCGTGTTTGTGGGCGTGGGTGTCGGCGTGTTTGTCGATGTCGGTGTACCCCCGGCTGGTGCCACGAAAAGATCAGCAAGATCAGCGGCAGTAGCGGCGTTTGCCAGCAAAGGTGAGAGGCCAAAGATCGTTTCCACTGTTCTGACAAAAGAAGAGTGAGAGTAGAGGGTGGTATTGGTATAGCCATGGCCCTTAGCAAAAGGCGAAAGGACAATCATGCCAATTGGATTATTGCCGCTTGACCCCTCATCCCAGGTGATAAAGACTGCGCCGTTGCTTTGGTACTGGCTGGAGTTCAGGATAGTTGGCAGGTTGTTACGGAGCCACTGGTCTCCCTGGAGGACAGGGTCATTGGTTGGGCCGCAACTATCATGCATGTCGTCACAGAGGTTGGGCGTGATGAAGGAGTAGGCAGGCAGCGTGTTTGCACTGATATCCGACGAGAGAGTGCTGTAGCCAACCACGTGCGACGAGCAGTTCGTGTTGCCGCTCGATGGTGGGTTTCCGCTCACATTCGTAAAGAAAACGAAAGGGTCGTGCTTGGCGGCATAGGCACCTGACGATGTAATGGGGCAACCGCCAGGATTACTTTCCTCGTACACCTTCCACGGCAGACCCGCTTTCTGCAAGAGCGTTGACAAGTGCGCCGTCGATGTTGTCGAGTTCGTACCACTGGCGTCGTTATCAACGGTAAAAGTATGGTCGGAGAACGCGTTGGTGCCAGCTTCCAACCATACGTAGTTGGGTTCTGAGGGATGCAGACCGCCAGTCGGCGTCTCGGTGGACGTGACGTTGTGGTAGTTGGATGCGTAGGAGACATCACTACGGGTGAGCAGACTATTTATATAGGGAGCGTTTGATGCGCCCTTGATCTCTGACCAGTCGTGATTTTCCATGGCGATCACAAAGACATGTTTGATGCCACTTGGGTAGGTACCTGTTGGAGTCGCAGCCAGGGAAGAACGTACGTGACCAACCAGAAAGAGTATGGACAAAGAAAGAGTGACAATAAAAAATATTCCCAAAACACGTAGTATGGTAGACCATTTCATGGAACACCATTCCTTTCCAAATAACTGATCACTCTGATCAGTTATTTGGAAAGCATAGCATACTTTTTACACCGTATGTTAACTTGTAGTAGAAAAGTACCACAATTTAAGGAGTTTGTATGCCAGAGGTAGCCGCACACGAACTAGTAGAACATTTAACCATCGTCGTAGACGACCCTGCACACGCGCAACGCACGGAGTCACCAAAATTCCACCACAATCGCGCCTACCTGATTGGGACATGCAAACTTGGCTGCTGGCTCTGCGCTTTCCAGAAGGAGAAGTCAGGCACGGAACCTGGGTTGGGGGCGCGTTACGCGCCGCCAAAGGTTACGATGAGGTCGGTTGCATAGCCGAGGAGGAAGCCGATCAGCAGGCCCCACATGACTATCTCAGGGGATTTAAAACGTTTCGCGACGCCGAGGAGTTCGGCTACGACGTAGATGATGGCTCCGGCGGCTAGCGCCAGGAAAAGGATAAAGACTTCGGTCGAGTGAAAAATGGTGCCGACAATGGTGCCAAGGAAGGTTGGGCCGCCTCCGATGAGTCCCAGCAGGGTAATGAATTTCCAGGAGACGCGTTGGCCTGTTAATGGGCCCGCGATGCCAAAGCCTTCGGTCATGTTGTGTAGTCCGAAGCCGACGATCAGGACGATGGCGAGTTGAAGGGCTCCTACGGCGGCGGATTGGCCAATGGCAAGTCCCTCGGAGAAATTATGCAGGCCGATGCCGGTCGCAATAAGGAGGGCAAGGGTATGAGGTGCAAGTTCGCCTTTTTGCGGAACGGTGACGGCGCTTGTTGCGTGAGGCGCAGTCAGCACGGCAGTGGCTGTGACCGACGAGGTCGTAGAAAGCTCATGGGCACCCTTTCCAGGCGGCGTAAACTCCTGTGGGGGTTGAGCGCCAGGTGTAGTCTCTACTGGTACGATTTTTTGCTTGCGTACCCGTCCAAAGGCGAGTTTGTTAAAGTAGACCAGGCCAACTGAACCAATGCCGATGCCAAAAACGAGCAGGAGGATATCCAGGTAGAGGGTTCCAGAACCTATATGTTGCGTACGCACCAGTTCTATAGCGGCGTTGATGGGTTCGCTGGCTTTCTGAATGACGTCGTAAAGAAGGAAGAGAAGGACGCCCGTGGCGAACATGCACAGAAAGATTCTGAATGAGGGGGATATTTTTTTCAGAAAGGCGAGAGGCAAACCAAGAAAGATTGTCAGTCCTGCAAAGGCTCCAAGCAAAATAATTATTCCTATTGGCACAGCTAACTCCTACAATAAATATCCTACTATCTTAGTAGGATATTAGCATGACCTAATGTTGTTTGTCAAGAAAAAACTTTCTGGTGTGAGCGTCTGATCTCACAAAGAGCAAGTAAAGGTATGGTATCATATACTTATAGTAAGGAGAGACACAATGGCACAACGCGAATACCCAAACATCACTATAGAAGACTACCATAATATAAACCAAAACAGCCAAAGCGCACGCTACGAATATCTAGATGGCGAATTAAGAATGCTAGCAGGAGGAAGCGCCGATCACTCGACCATCACAGCAAACTTAACCGGCATCCTCTACGGACTATTGAGAGGTGGACCCTGCAAAGTATACAACCCTGACATGCAACTCCAACTCTCTGAATCACGCTACGTCTATCCTGATGTCACAGTAACTTGTGATCCACGCGACGAAGCACCAGAAGATAGCAAAACGCGTTATCCTACTGTAGTTATCGAAGTAATTTCTCCAAGCACTGAAACCACCGATAGAGGTAAGAAACTGCTCTACTACCAAGCACACCCAACCATCCAAGATTATATGATGGCTGACTCTCAGAGCATCCTTATAGAAGTCTACCACCGTGAAAAGAGCAGATGGACATTCTCCACATACAAACTAGAAGACAAGGCACAACTAGAAAGCCTTGGCATCCAATTCTCAGTCCGCGATGTCTATGAGAGAACAGGCCTCATAAGAAAACATCAATGAGTTCCCAAACTTGACACCAAAGAGGATAGATACAGATAGACCCCATTAGACATAACTGGACAAAAAAAAGACCTCCACACGCTCAGTTATCTAAGAAGTAAAGATCTCCACAGTCCCGTTTCATTATGGTATACTCACTATATGAGTATTCACTCTAAAACTATCTGAGGAGGTCCAAATGAGGCATTCCAGACAGGCACTTATGCTCTTCATGCTGTTTTGTACGTTATTTCTCGCGGCCTGTAGTGGTGGCACCACGACGGGTACGAGTACGCCAACTTCGGTGCCTTCGCCAACCCCAGCGCAGATTACGTTGAGTGTATTTGCCGCCGCGTCGCTGAAAGAGTCATTTACCGCCATTGCCAACAGCTACCAGCAGGCGCACCCTGGTGTTATTATCAAGCTGAACTTTGCGGGGTCGCAGATACTTGAACAACAAATTGCCAGTGGCGCGCCAGCCGATGTTTTTGCCTCGGCTGACCTGGCGAACATGATGAAGGCGTCTGACGCGGGGCTGGTGGGAGACTCGCAGGTGTTCGTCAAAAACAGGTTGACGGTGATCATACCCACGAGTAATCCGGGTAAGATCAACACTTTGCATGACCTGGCCAATAAGGGTGTGAAGATCGATATCGAAGCTTCAACGGTTCCAGCCGGTAAATACAGCCTGCAAGCGCTGGACAAGATGGCGCTATCGCCGCAATATGGTCCGGCATATGAGAGCGCGGTCAAAGCGAATTTTGTTTCGTTGGAGACCGACGTGAAGGCGGTGGTCAACAAGGTGCAACTGGGAGAAGTGGACGCGGGCTTTGTATACGTGACGGATGCTGGCGCTGCTAAGGATAAGGTGACGATGATTCAGATCCCAGATAATTTTAACGTTATCGCGCAATATCCCATCGCTGTGACTAAAAGCTCGGCTCACGCGAGTGATGCCCAGGCGTTTATGCAGTATATCCTTGCGAAAGAGGCACAGGATGTGCTGCAGCAGTATGGTTTTATTGCTGTCAACCCGTAGAGGCTCTCTATTATGAGCAATATATGGTCTCGCTGGCCTGCCAGGATCGTTGTGGGTATCCTGGCAGGAAGTTTTTTTCTCTTTATGGGCGTACCGCTGGTGGCGTTGCTGATACACGAGCCGCCGGGGTTATTGTGGGCAGCGATGCAACAGCCGGAGATACTCCAGGCTTTAGAGTTAAGCATCTTCACGACCAGTATCAGTACCTTCTTAACCGTCCTCTTTGGTTTGCCGGTGGCATTTGTGCTGGCGCGTATGCAGTTTCGCGGTAGCAGCGTGCTAGAAACGTTAGTGACCTTACCGACAGTATTTCCCCCTGTAGTGGCCGGAGTTGCTTTACTCCTGACCTTCGGGCGTTTTGGCCTGGTTGGTCATTTTTTAATGCCGCTGGGTATTACGATCCCATTTACGACGTTGGCGGTAATCATGGCGCAGATGTTTGTCTCTTCGCCATTTTTTATCAATACCGCGAAGGCG
>JBGQJX010000225.1:0-6782 GCA_041499255.1 Ktedonobacteraceae bacterium
CATCACTGCTAATAAATATCTCTCGCAATGTCTGGGTATCGACATACCTGTTATTCCCCTCTTCGTCGCAAAAACACAAATAGGTTTGTGCCTTTACGCGATTCAACGATGCCTGGCAATCAAGACATTTGCTTCCCTCGGCCTCATTCAACTTCCGACAATCTTCATCTGGACAGAGGCG
The DNA here is from genome assembly GCA_041499255.1 of Ktedonobacteraceae bacterium. Lineage (GTDB taxonomy): Bacteria > Chloroflexota > Ktedonobacteria > Ktedonobacterales > Ktedonobacteraceae > UBA11361. The sequence goes on from JBGQJX010000225.1 coordinate 182, forward strand.
ACCAAAGGCTCCGTGCCCATCGAAGTGCACGACATAACAGGGAAGCACTGTCTCATTATCGTTAAGTAATCCAACCCCGCCATGCGAACTGAGATAGCCCACCAGGTCATCATAGGTCACCTGCTCTTTTTTATCGAGAAGAATAGAACCTTTTTCGAGCCGACCAGCTAATGCCCGCTGCATTGCAACAAAGCTGCGCTCGGTTTCCAGGGGCGCGCAATTCTTCGGTGAGGCACTGATATAGAGCATGCGCATCGGCAGATGAACTGGCAAATCGGAGCCGACTATCTCCCCCGGTCTCAGGAAGGCCCGTGTGAGTGTGAAGACACCAGAAGCGAGGAGAAAGTGCTCGCCATTGTGAAGTAGTTCCCAGGGGTAGCGGATAAACTCCTCGCAGCCCGCAGCAAAACTAAAGGTCAAAGCCACGGTGCCACGACGACGCAAGGTGCGCTGAATCACGCTGCGTAACAGCGCTTGCACTGATTGCTCCGATGCATCACGTCGGCTTGCTCCCGGTATTTCAGATCCGCACAGGGCTAAAAAAAGGCGATGGCCTATCTCGCGCAAATCACTCAAGCTATTATTGAACTTGTTGAGTTTTTTCTGCAGGGCATTGAGCTGCCTACTCGAGTAAGGTTGTACAAAACTTCCGCTCACCATAAGCCCTGACCAGTTCTCCCGCACTTGCAACTCAAATGTGCCGTCTTCACGGCTGCGAAAGAGTAGGTTTAATGTCTCTCCCATATCCCTGCTTTACTCGCATTCTGTCCAGAGTGCTTGTGATTTAGAGGCTCTAAGCGCACCACATGCCTTTACATCCTCTGCAAGTATAACACAATTTTTGTTATATAGCAGAGTTGGAACAAATTCTATTTGGCAATTCCTGCATTTCATTCACCCCAGTATAACTCAACGTTGCCAAAGCGCACAGTATCGCCGACTTTGACTCCCGCATCCTCAAGCGCTTTAGTAACGCCCATTTTTCGCAGTGTTATCTGCAAGCGATCCATTCCTTCTTCATTTTCCAGGTCGGTCATACTGACAGCGCGTTCAACTCGTTTGCCGAGCACAACAAAGATATCGCCTTTTCTGGAAACAGTAAAAGCGTCTTCTGGCCGGGGTCGTAGAATAGTCCCTGGTATCTCCGTACTGATATACGCTGCAGCGCTCTCGGCCTCTTCTCGCCGGAGTTCATTCAACCAGCGGGCAGTATACTGCATCAGTTCCTCAGTTCCTTGGTGAGATGCTGCTGAAATGGCGAAGACCGGGTAGCCTGCTTTCTCAGCCTGTGCCTTCAACGCGGGCCAACGCTCCTGAGCTTCCGGTAAGTCAATCTTGTTCAGCACGACAATCTGCGGTCGCCGAGCCAGTTGTTCATCATATTCGCGCAATTCCTGGTTGATCGTTTGAAAGTCCTGCCAGGGATCTCGCTCAAACGAAGCGCCATCAAGCATATGAATCAAAAGGCGAGTACGCCGTACATGACGTAAAAATTCATGGCCTAGCCCTACACCCTGCGCAGCGCCTTCGATAAGACCGGGAATATCAGCAAGCACAAAACTATATTCATCGCCGCTGCCAGGCTGTCCCACTGCCACAACGCCGAGATTCGGCGAGAGTGTCGTGAAGGGATAGTCAGCTATTTTTGGGCGAGCCGCTGAAACTACTGAGAGCAAAGTTGACTTGCCAGCATTTGGAAAACCTACCAGCCCAACATCGGCAATTAAGCGCAGTTCAAGTTGTATCCAGCGTTCCTCGCCTGGTTCACCTTTCTGGGCCTCTTGCGGAGCCTGATGCGTCGATGTAGCAAAGTGGACGTTTCCCAAACCTCCACGTCCCCCTCTCGCCACCATCACGCGCTGCCCATCTTCTACAAGGTCCGCGATCAATTCATTGCTTTCTGCATCCCGGATAACGGTGCCACAGGGTACGGACAGTACAGTGTCTTCGCCCTTGGCTCCATGCATTTTCTGGCGTAATCCCGGCTCACCTGCCCCAGCCTTAAAATGATGACGATAACGGTAATCTATCAAGGTATTCAAATTGTTGGTCGCTTCCAGGTATACACTACCCCCTCTACCCCCATCACCTCCATCTGGACCTCCTAGCGGGGCAAATTTTTCGCGCCGGAAATGGCGCGAACCACTCCCGCCATCACCCGCCTTGACAAAAATTTTTGTATGATCGTAAAACATGATATAACCCTAACATAGTAATATGGTATATTTTTCTTTTCGGCGAAGTCGAGTATAGCATACTCCCGGGATTAGCGCTACATCGATAGACAGATGCAGCAGCGCGTTCTATCCAACAATGGCCGTCACGATTTTTCGCACTGTACCATTCTACTGAAGAATATATAGTCAATCTCATTGGAGGGGACATATGCAAAATGAGGCAGAGTCTTTCGCTCAACAGGTCAACTTCACACATTATAACAATCTCAAAACTGGCCATTACGAAAGTTTTTTTCAGCGAGCTAACCACCCCACTCGCCCGCTGGCATTCTGGATTCGTTACACGATTTTTAGCCCAAAGAATCACCCTCAGGATGCACTGGCCGAATTGTGGGCCATTTTTTTTAATGGAGAAACTGGTCAACATGTCGCTGTCAAAAGAGAGGCGTCATTAAAACAGTGCATATTCAGTCCCTCTTCGTTTTTCGTAGAAATTGACAAGGCACAACTTGAGCCTGGAAAGCTCTTTGGTAAGGTAAATACCAAAGAGAACGCTCTAGCATGGGATTTGACTTTCACTTCAGATGCCAAACCTCTACTCCTTTTACCCCCTGAACTCTATAAAACCAAACTTCCCGCGGCAAAAAGTCTCGTTGGTTATCCGATGGCAACCTATAACGGTCTCCTTTCAGTGAATGGGGAAAATATCCCCATCATGAATTGGGTTGGAAGCCAGAATCATAACTGGGGTTCTAAGCACACCGATTTGTACGCCTGGGGACAGGTGGCCGGTTTCGATACACACCCGGAGAGTTTTTTAGAAGTTGCTACTGCCCGTCTGAAAATCGGTCCATTGTGGACACCCTTTATGACCCTGTTGGTTTTACGGCATAACCAGCAGGAATACGCTCTCAATTCACTCGTCCAATCTCTCAAGGCAAAAGGCACTTTCGACTATTTTTCATGGACCTTCAGGTCGGAAACAAAACAAATTGCCGTTCAAGGCACCATTTCAGCGCCTAAAGATGCCTTTGTCGGGTTGAATTACTATAATCCTCCCGGAGGCACGAAACACTGTCTGAATACAAAGATTGCTTCCTGCACATTGCGCTTCGCTAACAAACTGCAACACACCATAGAAACCCTTATGACGCAAAACCGCTCTGCTTTCGAAATACTTACCGATGATCACGAGCACGGCATAAAGATAAGGGCATAAATAACCAGACGAACAAGATGATTGAACATATTAAAAGTTTCCGGGAGATGCAAGTGCAACTGCTGCAAAAGTACAACGACATTGCAGGATCAGCATCATTAAACGATGATGCGGAGCCAACGCCATTACACCAGCCGTAAACAGAAAGGGAAACAGGCATGGATCGACGTATTCCTCTTGTGATAAGCGAAGGTAATCCATTTACGCGTGGACAACACCTGGGGAGTAGCCAGGCTGGACGAGTACGACACGCAGCCGCGGCCTACTATATGGAGATTTTCAAACAGTTTGCTGGGTTGAGCCGTGACAATGTATTCGCAGCGGTTGAAGACTTTTTACCAACTATCAGCGACTATGCACCTCACTTGCTTGAAGAAATGCGTGGCATAGCTATCGGCTCAAATTGCAACCTGCACGAGATCATTGCTATTAACTTGCGTACTGAACTGATGTACGGGATGAATCGCCCGCTTGAATGCACTGCCATTGGGGTTGCCCCAGCTGCCTCAACAGATAAGCATGTCCGCCTCGCACAAAATTGGGATTGGCATCCAAGTTTGACTGGAGCTATCGTTCTGTGGGTGATACGGCGCGATGACGGTCCGGACGTGATCACTCTCACCGAGGCAGGGATGGTTGGCAAGATAGGTATCAATGCCGCGGGACTGGCAATGTGTATCAACTTGCTCAAGTCTGATACCGATCACAAAGGCCCTGCTGTCCCCATGCATATCATTTTGCGACATGTACTGGAGAATGCGCGCTCGGTTGAAGAGGCTATTTCCCTGATCAGTGGCGCCGAACGTTGTACATCATGCCATCATTTGGTCGCCGATCGTTCAGGCTCACTGGCCGGAATCGAAGCAACACCGGGCGGACAGCACGTGCTCTACCCAAACAAAGGCGCGTTAACGCACACCAATCATTGTGTTGATGCCACCCTTTTCGCACGCGACAGAGGAGCGCGAGAAAGCCCTGAAACGCTAGCACGCGGGAAGCGCGCACATGCACTAGCCATGGTTCAGCCTTTCGATGAGCGCTATCTACGCAGTATTCTTAGTGATCACGCCACATCACCTGACTCAATCTGCCTGCATAACCAATCTACACTCCCATTCGAGATGCAGGGAGAGAGCATTGCCTCTATTATCTTTGATTTGACTGCTGGCACACTAGATATTGCTGATGGTCCTCCTTGCCAGCACAACTATCGAAATCTGAATCTTACGGATTACTTCAGTACTTACGCTTGAATCCGATTCTTGACAAGTAAATCACTTAACGAAAGGGAAGCTTCGTTCATGGCCAAAGTTATCCCTGGACGATATACGGCTCAAACCGATGAACCGTTTGTTGTTTTTATGATTGGTATGAGGATCAATCGACTCTTAAAAGGGTCTTGTTCTCTCAAGGGTGCGCTTCAGCAAACCTATGAGAGCAATTGAGCCAAACCAGATGGCCACCAGCAACCAGGATCTTTTCTCGTCATTGTCCTTCATGTGTGTTTCACCTCACTGATAGAAAGAAAACGTACGTAATTATTACGCCCTACATTGAATGAGGTTGTATCCTTTTTCATCGTATCACATAACGTACCAAACTTTAGTTGCTTGCTGTTTGTCGCACTTGTTGCAATTGTATCACTTGTATCACTTGTATCACTTGTTTCAATAGTTTCAATTGTCATGCATGGGCAAACGGGGCCTTCTGAAACCTTTAGCAGATTCTTAACGTTCCTTGAGACATTCTTGAGCTTCACCTGATACAATGCCGAAAGAAAATATCAGTATTATATATGACAAAGTATTACTTCGGACAATATTGATAGTTGATATAAAAAATAGCAGCACGTATGCTGTGAAGCGAGATGATCACATGAACGTATTCCTGGATAGTATCTCTAAAAAGACCGGGCAAGTTCTTACTATGACCCTTACATTTCTCTACGCTACTGCAACACTTGTTGCGTGTGCGCTCCCTTTTTCACCCGCTCAAAGCGGCGACATTCACAAAATCCAGCATGTCGTAGTGATTATGCAGGAGAACCGCTCGTTTGATAGCTACTTTGGTACGTACCCCGGCGCCGACGGTATTCCGATGCAGAACGGAGTTCCGACGATTTGTGTTAATGACCCGCTGACCAATCAATGTGTGAAACCATTTCATAATCCAGCCAACCTGAATTATGGCGGTCCGCATGGGCAAACTGATGCCACCAATGATATTAATGGTGGCAAGATGGACGGCTTCATACAACAAATTCGTCTTAAACACAAAATAAAATGTACCGGGCCCTTTGATCCCACCTGTGCTGTGTCAAACCAGCGCCTGCCTGATGTAATGGGTTATCACGATGCGCGCGAAATTCCTAATTATTGGGCATATGCCAATCACTTTGTGCTACAAGATCACATGTTTGAGCCTAATGCCTCCTGGAGCTTGCCTGAGCACCTCTTTATGGTATCGGAGTGGGCGGCAAAATGTACCCAACAAGGCGACCCGATGAGTTGTCATAATGAGCTACAAAACCCAGATACCATCAAAGTGCGCAAAGATGGATTGCCTCAGAAAAGACCCGATTACGCCTGGACAGATCTCACATACCTGCTCCACAAAGCGAATGTGAGTTGGGGTTACTATGTGGCAGACGGGACACAGCCAGATTGCGAAGATGACTCTGCCATCACCTGCGTTCCTAAGCCGCAGCACGCGGGAACACCCCAGATATGGAATCCGCTGCCATACTTCGATACGGTGAGGCAGGATGGTCAACTAGGCAACATTCAACAACTAACCAATTTTTATACTGCCGCGAGGAATGGCACGCTACCGGCAGTTTCCTGGGTTGTGCCCAATGGAAAGTTTAGCGAACATCCACCCGCCCTGGTCAGCGCCGGTCAGTCGTATACCACAGGCCTCATCAACGCAATTATGCAAGGGCCAAGCTGGAACAGCACGGCAATCTTTCTCAGTTGGGACGACTGGGGCGGTTTCTATGACCACGTTGTGCCGCCAGTGGTCGATCAAAATGGCTATGGCTTGCGAGTACCAGGTTTAGTGATCAGTCCGTATGCCAAACAAGGATATATCGATCATCAAACTCTCAGTTTCGATGCTTATGCCAAGTTCATCGAGGATGATTTCCTCAATGGGCAACGTCTGGACCCCCAAACAGATGGTCGTCCCGACCCCCGACCTACCGTAC
>JBGQJX010000226.1:0-6738 GCA_041499255.1 Ktedonobacteraceae bacterium
ATTGACGTCTGCGAGATTGGTCGGGAGACGGTGATCCAGGGCGGAGACAAATAAGATACGCGCGAATGTGATGTTGTACATAACAGAGACCAGTACAAAGAAGCCGATGAAGATGAGACCTACTACCATCGCGATAGGTGCGCCAAAAACCATGCCGACGGCTGTGAGTGTTGAATATGTAGAGCTTGCCTGGCTTGTTGGCACCACTACCATGACACCAAATGTCCCTATGATGTAGGCAAACAACACGATGAGCGCTCCCCAGCGGAGAAAGAGGCGAGAAGCGTGGGGCTGTTTGGTTTCCGCGCCCATATTGAGCGGTACTTCAACACCGAGGAGTGCCAGTACGATCACGCCATAGAGGACAATGTGGGGCGTGCCAAATGTTGCCGGGGTGATGTTGAGTGGAACTCTGGGTGAATGACCGCTTGCTAGCCAGACAACGCCAGCCAGGCCAACGGTGAGAATGGCCAGGATGTAGCATGAGATAACCCATTTTGCTACTTTCATGATCCTGGGTAAAGACAAGGTAGATAGCCAGCCGCTCACCAGGAGCAGGCAGAGCACAATGATACCCTGTTGCCAGGGATGCATGAGCCAGTTCGCATTTGGACCGACCATTTGCGTACCGATACCTTGCACCAGAGCAATGATGCTATCGGCTGCTGAGAGCAGTACCAGGATGCCGGGAAACCAGGCGCAAAAGGCGGCGAAGAAGCCCCACAGAGGACCAAGAGCTCTATGCGTCCAGACATAAATTGCTCCTTCGACCGGCAGAAAACGATTGAGTTGTCCACAGATGATCGCGCCGGGAATGAGAAAAGTAATGGCGCCAATTATCCAGTAGAGATAGGTTGCTGCACCTGCTCCCTGTGTTGCCTGGACAATTGAGGCATTGGGAATGAAGAGAACAATGGCGATGAAGATGACGAGCATATCTACTCGTGAGAGTGTGCGAGGCAATAGTTCGCCGGTACGCTGCTCTGAGCGTAACGGTTCTCCTATGGCATTTTGTAGGATGGTCGGGGTATATTGCCCTTCAAGCTTGTTCATACTTTGGCCCAACCTGATACATTCATTACATGTCGCAGCGGGGAAATTAGTGAACTTTGTACATGTAGTATAACAGTTATCGGCGAGAAGGTAAATATTTCACCTGCAAATGGGACATTTTTCGCAAGGAGATGTCTCTCAGCTACCCCTTTAGCGTGGAACTTCCAGCAGGTGAAGCAATTCCGTGAGAGAATGTATGAGTAAACAATCCACGTTGCTTTGTGCTAAACGCTTGCCCCGGTCGAGCAATACCGGTGTGATGCCGACAGAGCGGGCGCCCAACACATCCTGGATGTAGGTATCTCCGACGTGCAGCGTGTAATCGGCGATGGCATTGGCTCGTTGCAAAGCCAGGTCATAGAGCATGGGCGATGGCTTGGCATGACGGGTGACGGCGGAGATCAGCAAACAATCGAAGTAGGGTGTGAGGCGCAATTGCCGGATTATTGGGCCAAGCGAGATACCCCAATCGGAGATAATGCCAAGGGTATAGCCACCGTTCTTGCGCAATGCTTCCAGGGTCGGCAGGACATCTGGATAGAGTTGCCAGCTGGTATGTTTATCAAATTCCTCGTTGATACTCAGCGCGAGTTGGTAGAGCCGGTGTTCATCGTGTTCTTCAATAAAAGGGCGCAGGAGGTTCATATAGTAGCCGGCCCAAAACTCGGCGATGGCGGCCTCGTTGCCCCAGGTGTGGCGATTGAGACGCGCCTGGCGGTAGAAATAGTCCTGGGACTCGATCATGCGTTGTCTTACTGCGTCAATATGGATGTGTAAGTTGAGTCGTTGGCAAACCTGCTGGCAGATTTCAGGTGAAGATGGGTTGGGATGTATGAGGGTAAATCCAGCGTCAAAAAAGATGGTGCGTATGGATTGTGGCTGTTCAAAGGGCATGATTACCTCTACGTATGCTGTGTATGAGTGACTGATGCAGTCACTCATACACAGCATACTTATTTTTTATATACGGCGTCGGCGGCAGCAAGGGCTGCTCCGGCGGGGGGAGTATAGCCACTACGTGGCAGTACATGCTCTAAAGCTGAAAGTACTGTGTCAACATTCTTGCGGCAGGAATTGTAGCCCATCAGGCCGATACGAAGCAGGCGGCCTTTGAGCTGGCCGAAGCCGCCGCCAATTTCGATATTGTATTCATCGAGCAGCCCGTTGCGAATGGCCAGTTCGTCGACACCAACCGGGACGCTGACGGCGGTCAGGACGGAAAGGGCATAGCCTGGTTTGGTGAGGAGCTTCAGACCCATCGCCTCAATACCTGCCTTAACAGCATCTCCGTTCAACTGATGGCGGGCCCAGCGGGCCTCAAGCCCTTCCTCCATCGCAATGCGAACGGCCTCCCGCACGCCGTAGACGATGTTACTGCATGCGGTGTGGTGGTAACTGTGGTCACCATTCCAGTAGCGATGCAGGCTCTGCAGATCGAGGTAGTAGCTCTGCACCGGCTTTTTGCGATTCTTGATGACTTGTACAGCTCGCTCGTTGAGGGTAACAGGAGCCAATCCTGGCAGCGCGCCGAGGCTCTTCTGGCTGCCGGCAAAACAGGCATCGATCTTCAATTCATCGACATACATAGGAACGCCGCCGAGTCCGCAGACCGCGTCAACCACAAAGAGCGCACCGTGCGCGTGGGTAATGCGCTCCAGTTCCTCCATTGGTTGCAGCAAACCTGTAGAGGTTTCCGCGATGGCGGTGGCAAATATTTTGGCCTCCGGGTGATCTCTAAATGCTTGTTCAAGGACTTCGGCTTCCAACGGTGCACCAGGCTCTGTCTCAAGGATAACCACGTGGGCGCCGGCGCGCTGCGAAATATCAACGATCTTGCCACTGAAAAAGCCAAGACTGCCGGCAATTATGGTGTCGCCCTCTTCAAGCAGATTACATAGCACGGCTTCCGCGCCGGAAAAACCGGAGCCAGAGACACAGAGGGTCATCTCGTTCTGCGTCTGAAACATCCAACGCAGCATGTGAGCGGTTTCTTCTAGGATAGCGAAAAACTCTGGATCAATGTGGCCAAGCTGCGGCGCTGAAGCGATGCGCAGGATGCGCGGGTCTACGTTGCATGGGCCGGGTCCGAGCAGTAACCTGTACGATGGATTCAGTTCAGGAATGGTGCCATGTTGAATGCTCAGGTGTCCTGCTACTAGTTGTGTCATATCAGTTCCCTACCTTTCAATGGAGGTCAATGGAGGCGCGAGATAGCTCGCGCCCGATTTTCCAATGGCCCTGCACACAGTCTTTCCGGGACTCGTCACGTGCTACTTTGCCTTTACTTCTTCCTCGAACAAATGCTGTAACTTGTCGGCCTGATCGACTGTGATCAGGGTGTCAATAAATTCGTCAAGCTCACCATTGAGCACGCCGGGTAAGTTATGGCGTGTCAACCCGATGCGGTGATCGGTGACACGGTCCTGTGGGTAATTATAGGTACGAATCTTTTCACTACGATCGCCTGTTTGGACTTGAGAGCGACGTGTCTTGCTCAGCTCTTCCTGTCTCTGCGCCTCCTGCAAGTCCCAGAGGCGCGCTTTGAGGACAGTCAGCGCTTTGAGTTTATTTTTCAGTTGTGACTTCTCATCCTGGCAGGTGACAACCAGCCCGGTGGGAAGATGGGTAATGCGCACAGCGGAGTCGGTAGTGTTCACACTCTGACCGCCATGACCGGTGGAGCGATAGACATCAACGCGGATATCGTTCTCCTTGATATCGATCTGAAGGTCTTCATCGGCCTCTGGCAGGACAATTACCTTGGCTGTAGAGGTGTGAATGCGCCCACTGGCTTCGGTGACGGGTACGCGCTGTACACGGTGCGTGCCTCCTTCGTACTTCAAACGGTTATACGCTCCCTTGCCCTTGACGACGAAGGTAATATCTTTGATACCTCCCTGGTTTGTCTCATTGATATCCAGAATTTCGATTTTCCAGCGTCTCCCTTCGGCATAGCGTGTATACATGCGGAAGAGTTCGGCTGCAAAGAGTGCTGCTTCATCACCGCCGGCGCCGCCTTGAATAGTGACAATCGCGTTTTTCTCATCCAGAATATCTTTGGGTAAGAGCGATAGTTTGACCTCTTCGAGCAACTTCTCTTTACGTGCTTTGAGGCGTTCCATCTCCTCGAAAGCAAGCTCACGCATATCCGGATCATCCCCTTCGTACATCTCCCTGGCTTCCGCTATCTGTATGTCGTTGTCCACAATCTCGTGGTATGTGTTGACGACCTCTTCAAGTTCAGCGTGTTCACGACCATAGCGTTGGAGCAGCGGAATGTCCTCGAGTACCTCTGGCTGTGCCATCAATGTGTTCAGTTCTTCGTATCGTTTTGCCAGGCTGGCAAGTTTATCTATTAAATCCATATGTATAAGTTCCTCGAATCTTTCTCTCGTCCCTCCGACCATTAGCATGAGTGTTAAAAGCGCTGTTAAGTACCAGGATCACAGCCCATTTACTCGATGGTAACATATTTTCAGGGGTGCCGTAACGGACGAAATGTTGCGAATTATGAGAAGAATATAGCCTTACAATACTAGTCTTTATGATAAGGACCTTTTTGGGGCATGATGTGATGTTGCTACCCGGCGGCAAGCAGGTAGCGTTCAACTGTAGCACGTAGATAATAGATGATGAGATGTATGTACATTTTCATATATTCTATTATAGCATTTCTTGCCAGGCTGAGAAAGTTCAACATGTATGCTGAAAGGCTTTGAATTGTTGTAATATGAAACTGTGAGCCTTACTGAAGCGTGCTGTAGAATGAATGAATATAGAAGGAGAATGGAACAATGGCAAACAACAACGTTGCGAATTATAACGGATATAGTGTCAAAGATGTGCGTGACAAGGCTGGCGATGCAGTCCAGGCAACAGTCTCCACTCTGCAAGCGGGCCTGGCTAAAACACAGGGTCTGGCAAACACTGCTTTTGATATTGCGCAAAAGCAAGTGAAGCGCGGTAAAAAACAAACGAAGAAAAGTCTGAAGCAAACACAGAAGAACGTTGGCCGCGTCCAGGGTACTGTGCAGGAGAGAGTTCAGTCCGCTTTGCCTGTGGCGCAACGTGCATTAAGCACCGGGCTAGGTAAAGCACAGGTCGTTATGGATCGAAACCTCAAACGGGCTGATAAAAACATGAAGAAAGCTCAGAAGAATCTGAAGAATATTCAGGGTTCGCTCCAGAGCAGTGTACAAAGCAGCCTGGAGGTTGCACAGGATGTCCTGGACAAGGGAACAAAAACTGCTGGAAAAGTCAGGAAAAATGTCAAAGACACGCAAGAATCTATACAGAAGCGGATAGAGCGCAACCAACGCAGACGAGCGAGAGCAAAAATGTTGTTCCGTGTGGGCCTGCTTGCAGGTGTGGTAGCCGCTTTGCTTTTTGCTCCACAGCCTGGTTCAGAGACACGCCAACGGTTGGGGGGATACTGGCAGCAGTTTGCTCAACTGACGCAGAATTTGATTGAGCGTGTTACGTCGTAGTGTCGTTACTGGAATTACGCGTGCCTTTTGACATGGGCGAAGTCGTTCAAGATGTAGAGCACGCGACGCTTGCCAGAGACCCTGACAACAGTAATTGAGGTATTGGCGGCAGGAAAGAAGAAGTCTCGCTCCAGCCCCAGTGTCTCTGCTGCATACGCGTTTACTACGCCCCCGTGGGCGAAAGCAATGACTCGTTCACCAATGTGCCTGGCAGCGATCTCATCAAATGCTGTGACGACACGATGGCGAAACGCTTTCGACGGCTCGCTATCGGGTATTTTGTCCCAACTGCCGTTGATACCAGCGATACGCACGATATCAATTTGCCGCTCTTTGAGAGCTTGAGTCAAGATGGAGAGGTCTTCTCCGTACTCGGGTAGGGGACGGATATCACCCAGCCGGATTTCTTTGATGCCAGGGACAATGGTAGGAGTCAGTTCTAAACGTCGCGCCAGCGGCGCGGCAGTTTCCTGGCAGCGACGCAGTGGGCTGCTGTAGATGGCATCGAATTGAAGCTTCCCCAGTCGCTCGGACAGGTCGTGCGCCTGTTCGCGTCCCAGGCGACTGAGGGGCAAGTCATCGTAGATACCGCTGGGGATAATTTCGTCCGCGTCTGGAATAGCATCACCATGACGCACAATAAACAATTCAGTAGCATCGTCACGCTTCATTAAAAAAGGATCTTGCATAGGGGTTGATGTTTCCTAAAAATGTGTTTGGGCGCAGGTGAGTGCGCCCGGAACGATTACAGTCAGAATAATTATGTTATTGCCTGGCCAACTGGCGGATAACCTGCTTTGCCAGCGCGCGTTTATGCACTTCGTCAGGTCCATCGGCCAGGTGAAGTGTGCGGCCATGCGCCCACATGGAGGCCAGCGGGAAATCATCGCACATGCCAGCGCCGCCGAAAACCTGGATGGCGCGGTTAACGACATTGGTCATCACTTCCGGGGCGACAATTTTAATCATGGCGATCTCTTTCTGCGCGGCTTTTTTGCCCAGTGTATCAATCATCCATGCCGCTTTGAGCGTCAGGAGGCGCGCCTGCTCGATCTCCAACTCAGACTGGGCGATCCAATCCTGGATAACGCCCTGTTCGGCCAGGGGTTTACCAAAGGCAACGCGCGACGTGGCCCGCTGGCACATCAGTTCCAGGGCGTAATTGGCCGCGCCGATAGCCCGCATGCAATGGTGGATG
>JBGQJX010000227.1:0-6726 GCA_041499255.1 Ktedonobacteraceae bacterium
AGAGGGTCTGTGGACACGCATCTTGCACGTCTTGCTTCCGTCTGAGGCGCCATTCCTGTCCTCGGCTTGAGCCTTGTAAGTGGGACTGTAGTACTAGGACTATCCATCACCACACCTCAGAGTAGCTCCCGCGGATTTGGTTACATTTGGCGTGACCGTCTCTGGGTAGGCCCGTTTAAGAGCGAACACGAGGCATTGAAAGCCGCTTTTGACGAAGCCATACAGGTTATGAATACTGAGAGGCCCTACATACAGTCAAATGATGGTGTATGGTGGAAATGGGAGAATGGTTGGCAGTACCTGGGCAAGCTAGAGCCTGAAAGAGAAAATGAGGCCCAGGCATGACAGAAATTCATCCCGATTAGACTTAGTTAGCAAATGACACAGAGCACCATGCATGCCCCGGCTCATAGTAGGGGCGGGGCTTGCCCCGCCCTGGGAGCGGCGCGAGACGCGGCCAGTGATCCCATTTTGGAGTTCCTTATGTTAGCGTTCTCTTTTTATCTCAGGCACAAGGTAAAGCAGCGCTGGAATGGCCGCCACTGAAAATATTACTCCATAGAGAAAGGTGGCCGGTGGCGCAATATTGGTCCATAACCAGCCGCCGACTGCACTGGCAATAAAACCCGTTATGCCTATAACAGCCGAATACCAGCCAATGCTACTCGCCCGGTGTTCCTGTGGCACAATATCCGTGACAAATGTCTTCCCGACAGCTCGATAGACGCCTGAATAGACACCGTATAAAAGAAAGCAGAAGGCCAGAAGAGCAACATTGACGCTCAGCGAGAAGCCCAGGTACACGAGCGCAAAGATCGCAAAACACAGCACAAGCAATTTCTTCCTGCCTATCCTATCGGAAAGTGAACCAGCAGGAAAGGAGATCAGGGCCGCTATAAGATTGAAAAATGCATAGAGGAGAATTGTCGCAAACAGCGGCACGCCGGCGTTTTTCGTGCGCAGGATTAGAAAGGCATTGGTCGAATTCCCAATCCCAAAAAGCGCTGTCACCAGTAGATATTTTCTATAGACGGGGGAAAAATAAGTCCCGCTCAGGGGTGCAGGCACGCTTGCGATATCGCTTTTCACTCGTACACCGGCTCGCACACGCACAAAAACAATCATCAGAAATGCCAGAAGCCCCGGGATGAACGCGAAATAAAAGATGGAACGCAAATCGACGTGGAAAACATACAGCAGCAGGATAGCAAGCATCGGCCCCAGAAATGCTCCGCCATTATCACCTAATCCTTCCAATCCGAAAGCTCTACCTCGATGTTCTTCATCCACTGATGCAGCAATCAAAGCGTCACGGGGCGCTGAGCGACTGCCCGCGCCAAAACGATCTATGAGGCGCCCGGCTAAAGCAAGCGGCCAGGATACCGCCAACCCAATTACAGGTTTGCCAATCGCATTCAGCGCAAACCCGATCAGCGCAATAGTCTTTGGTCGATGGATCCTATCTGCCAACCAGCCCGACACTCCCTGCATACCATACTGGACGCCTGTTGCAAGACCCTCAATCAACCCGACAATCTCGACCGGCGTCTTTAATACATCTGTTAAAAACACTGGCAAGACGGGATAAAGCATTTCTGTCGACATATCAGCAAAAAAACTTGTGAGTGCCAGCAGGTATGAACTTGGTGTCAATCCCGAACGCCGCCTTTTTTTCAACTTTGCCATGCTCATAGGCAAGTTACTCCTGCATACTTCTTCGTAAAAATATGCACCTTGTCACGTTTTCCCTGCGAGGCTTTCCCTTTGGCTGATCTGGCGAAGGTAGCAAGCAAGATTTGGAAAGCGCTTCTTACCGCTGTTTCATGCGTAATCTTGTGGTCATGATACGTCTCAAGTTCCTTGTAGTATTGGTCGATGGCTTTTTTTTGTGTAGAAGTGATCTGCATCGTTACCCCGTACCCCTTAACCTAATTTTCCTGTGTATTATCTGATATCTCTTCCACAAGCTCTGCAATAGATACATTCAACACCTTAGCCACCTTATAAAGAGTATCTACTGTCGGGCTATATTTCCTATCGTCGTACATGCGCTTTATCGTATTGTAGTCAACGTCGGACGCACGCGATAACTTCCCCATACTGAAGCCCTTCTCTTTTGCGATTTCCTTCACCCGTAGTCGTAGCATCTCTCTGTCCCTAGTTTTTCCTAGATACTAACAACTCTCCCCCATTAACTGAAGAACCGTAGTAATGGTACAGTAATTAGGGTACCATAATTACAAAAAAATACTTGACAACATGTTCGTTTACATGTACACTTAGTTGTACGTGAAGCAATACTCACAGAAGGAAAAGAATAAGGAGAAACCGCAAAAGAGGTAAGGAGACACCATGGGCACCACTACAATATCAATGCCAATTACTAAATTTAGAGAGGAGATAATGCGCTTACCTGAGCTTCTGGATGAGGACAATAAAGTGACAATTACGCGGCGTGGCTATCCAGTCGCCATCATCGTTTCGTATGACGGCTACAACCGTATGCGTGAGAAAATGGAGAGAATGAACCAGGAGATAGAAGCTATGCAAGAAACCATTGAAATCTTACAAGATGCTGAACTCATGGAAACCATTCGCGAAAGTATGGAGGCTATACAGCGCGGTGACACTGTTTCGCTTGAAGAAGCTCGGCAGGCGCTGGGTTTGGAATGAAGTATTCAGTTCGGATTAGTAAAGAAGCTTTAAAACAACTGGAGGACATTACAGATCGTCGCATTCGTCAGGAAATTTTCGACCGGATAAAAGAACTGGCAAACGATCCAGGCGATCAGGGCAAACCGTTGAAAAATGAACTCGCTGGTCTTCGGAGCATACGAGTTGCAAATCAACGGTTTCGCGTTATCTATGAGGTACAGATTGAGCAGGTTATTGTAATTGTCGTAGCTGTAGGTATACGCAAGGAAGGCGACAAATCTGATATTTATCGAAAAGCTGCTTTATTAATAGGAATTAAATCACATGGTACCACTAATCGTAATAGGCGTAAATAGCATATCTGGCAGTCGAGTATGATCTACCCAGTGGTGTACACTGGAATACGTTGCTACGGTATTCCATACTCGTTGTCTTTTTTGCCTGAATGGAGGGCACATGAGCGAGGTAGGATTTCGAGAAGTCAGTGTGCGGGAAGGATACGCCCTCTGGGCTGCCTCCTATGATCAGGAGAACAATGGCTTGATCTTCGTCGAGGACCGGCAGGTGGATCGACTGCTGGCGCAGCTCTCGTTCACCAGGGTGCTTGATGTGGGCACCGGGACCGGCAGGCATGCCTTAAAGCTCGCCCGGCGTGGAGCGAGTGTCACAGCGCTTGATCAGTCCCCTGAGATGCTCGTTGTGGCTCGCCAGGCTGCACAGCGTGAAGTACTCCCGATTGATTTTCACCTCCTCTCGCTGGATGACGGTCTGCCTTTCGAGGCAGAGCAGTTTGACCTGCTGATCTGTGCCCTCACGTTGAGCCACGTTCCAGATCTGGCTCATGCTCTTCAGGAGTTTGCTCGGGTGTTGCAGGACGGTGGTTCCCTGCTCATTACCGATTTTCATCCGGTCCATACCCTCTATGGATGGAAGACGGCGTTTCGGCGTGCGGGAGTGATCTATCATCTGCCTACCGTGGGGCATACCAGGGATGATTACCTGGAGACGATCCGAGCTTGTGGCTTGACGATCCTCGATGTGACCGAGAGTCTCGTCGGTGAAGTGCCAGAGGGCTATCTCCCAGAGGAGATGCGACGCGCGTATGCTGATAAGCCGTTTTGTTTAAGTATTCTAGCACACAAGTAAGTCAGCATCGTGTTGTCGAGAGAAAAACAAGGGACGAATGCTCCGGAAGCACCCTACTATCCTCTCAGCAGACGTATTAGTGGGCCCTGCGCTTGAATAGCCTGGACAAGCAGCGGGACGAGAGCATGAGCCTGCAAGCTAGACACGTCTCTGGCAGACATAGATCATCGCGGGAGAAGTGGCTGTCAGAGGATCTTGCTGCCAATTCCCGTAACACGAGCGGATCTGAAACCCATTGTAGAAGAGCAAGGCTTCCATCTCTTGGGGAAAGACATAGCGCAGTGCCGTGCGAATCGACTTCTCCTCTTGTTGACCTCCTGGATGGAACCACTGGTGATGGCAGGTGTAGTGCTGGATTTGGGTCATGGGATCGTAGTGTTGCTGTTCAGTGATCACGAGTTGCCCTCCATCAGGCGTCGTGTACTTCTGCGGTTCCGGATGACGGAGTTCCAGGAGATTTCGTGGGGAGGGATTGCGTGTTTCAAAGAGAAAACATCCCTCCGGGAGCACATGTTCCCGGACTCGCGCCAACAGCGCTTCCTGGTCCTCTCGCGTCAGAAAGAATTGCCATGCATTACACAGCATAAAAACGAAGGGAAACTGCTTCTGGAGATGGAACGTGCGCGCATCAGCCACCACCCACTCAACGGAGACAGCACGTTCAGCCGCTTTCTGGCGCGCTCGCGCAATCATTTCTGGCACGATATCCACACCCGTGACCTGGTAGCCTTGCAAAGCCATGCGAATGGCCATGCGTCCAGTTCCACACGCAAGATCCAGAAGAGGCCCTCCAAGCGACCGCGCCCACTGCTCGATGAATGGACGATCCTCATCGTAGTCCCCCACTTCCAGATCATAGGTCTGCGGATCTCGAAACTCTTCAAGAGAATCATAATCAATCATCAATGTCCCTTTCGCGCGCTCATTGTATGATCCAAACAACACACCATGACGCTTTTACTGGCCGTCTTCCATGGGTGATTCGAGGAATTCTGTGAGGATCGGTAGGAGCAGTTGGGTGCGAGTCATGATCCCATGATAGGGTGGGGCCCAGCCCACATGCGTAGTGGCCGGGAGCACCGCGAGCTGCGCAGGCGGGAGACCGGCCATGTCGCCGTCAGCCTTGCCGCCGCCAAGCAGGCCAAAGAACTCCACCGCGTGCGCCAGGCGCATGCCGTCTGCATCCCCCACGAGGATCAGGATGGGTGTATTGAGCGCGGCAACGCCTTCTGTCCAGTCGTAGTCGGAAGTCACCAGTTGCCTCACCTTGGCAACGACGGTCGGCCAGGCTTCGGGCCTGGGCGAGGTCTTGAGATAGGCTTCGTGGATCGGAGTTCCGGCAAACGCTTCAGCGCTCATCGCGCCCATGGCCGCGAGATCTTCGGGGTACCAGCCATCCCTTTTGAAAGGGGTCGAGGCGAGCGCCAGTTTACGTACCACCTCCGGGTGCCGGATGGCGGTTTGCAGCCCGACGCCACCCCCCAGGGAAAAGCCGAACAGGTCGGCTTGTTCGAGTCCGAGGTGCCTGATCAGAGCGGCGATATCGTCCGCCAGTAACTCGAAACGCAGTGGGCGCTCAATATCGGCGGTATGCCCGTGTCCTTGCAGCTCCACGGCGATGACGCGCCGCGCAGCGGCAAGCTGCGGCACAAGCTCCCCCATCGCCTCGATGGTCATGTAAGCGCCGGGAAGCACCACCAGCGGCTGCCCGCTCCCGTGTATCTCGTAGTAGAGATCCAGACCGTTGACCCTCGCGTATCTGCCCCTCTGGTTCTTGTTTGTGGTCATGGGGATCGCTCCTTCTCTTCTGAATTGATCGCTTGCTCCAGTATAGCACAGGACCTGGGATCTTCAGGATCTCACAGCGAAGGCCCGGCGACCAGAGGCGACGTAGGCCGCGAGCGTGCTTACCACCAGCGGGACCACTGCCCGGCGACCCCAACGGATCGCGAGCGGCACTGGCCCGAAAGGCGCGTGTACGAAACGAGTGCATCGACACCATCGCCTCTGGGGCCGATTCAGACAAAATCGTCATCTCGTTGCGCAACACGTGGGCGCCAGGCCAATAGCTCGTGGTCACTTTGCGAAACGTCGAGAGCATGGTGGCAAGTGCCTCATCTGAATGGCCTTGCGGATGGAGTGTTGCCCATCCGAGATCACCCCACGGATGGGCACGTCAACCATCTGTTGGACTTCGCGGAGTAGAGGCGCCAGATCTGCCTCGCACGCGGCTCCGCAAGCTTCGAGCAAGGAGCACTTCCCCAGAGAGGCAGTCACGCAGAACCCAGAGGACGGGCGTAGACCAACATCTGGTTGTAAGCCATCGATGGCAAGGATCACCTGCCCCTGCTCTTTGAATCGCTCCTGCAATCGGCGCTGGTCGGAAAGACTGAGTGCGACCAATTCCTCATAGCGCTGGAGTAGGTGCGTGACCGTCCGCTCGGCAATACTGATTCCCCGATCACGCAAGGTTTGGTGGATCGGTTGACCACACCCAGCGCATTGGGTACACAAAGGAGTGAGCATTTGTTCCGACGTCGCAGCGGGGCGACAGTCTTTTCTTGCCATAACGCTCTCACTTTCCTGCAAGAGGCGGGGTACCCTTTCTCACCTGTTCATCGGGCAGTGCGACGTCCATATACCAGGGCCGCCAGTGGAATGAAGATCACAAGCAGACCGACACACCAGGCAAGCGCCTGCCCGATGGCCGCTGCATCAGGCTGGTTGAGCAGCAGCCCACGCACTGCACTCATCACCACCGAAATCGGCTGATGGTCTGCGAACGCACGCAGCCAGTCAGGCATGGTGCTGGTGGGTACGAACGCATTGCTCCCAAAGAGCAAGGGATAAAAAATCACCAGACTTGCCCCCTGGACGGCTTCTGGACTGCTTAACACGAGCCCAAGCAGCGCCGAGAGCCACGAG
>JBGQJX010000228.1:0-6592 GCA_041499255.1 Ktedonobacteraceae bacterium
CATGACCATATTCGAAATAATCAAAAATCGCCGCAGCATCGGCAAAATGACCGAACACAGGCCCACGCGCAAACAAATCGCACAAATACTTGAAGCAGCAACACACGCCCCCAATCATCACAAAACCGAACCCTGGAAATTCTTTGTGCTGGCCGGCAAATCACGCGCTGACCTTGGCGCAGTCATGGCTCAATCCCTGGCAGAACGTTTGGGCGATATTACCACTTATAAAGCCCAGGCAATGCTCAACAAGGAACGCAACAAACTCCTGCGTTCACCTGTAGTCATTGTAGTTGCCGCCGCATCCCCCCAACAAGCAAACGTGCTAGCCATTGAGAACATTGAAGCAGTGGCTGCCGCTGTACAGAATATGCTTCTAACTGCAGAAGAATTGGGCCTGGCAGCCATGTGGCGCACTGGCGACGCCGCCTACGATCCACACGTCAAACAATGGCTTGGGCTGCCGCTTGCAGACCAGGTCGTGGCATTTGTCTATCTTGGTTTCCCCGCCACACAAAAGCTGGAACGCCGTCCAACGCCTTTTGAGGAAAAAACAACCTGGCTCGATTGGGAAGAATGATAAGCGATGGCAAAGCGCGTAGGATGACACATCTCCGCTTCTCTGCACCCCTCTATCTCGCCATCACCCCAACACCCAACCGCGCTCATCGCCTCTAATATTTAATCAACGCGAACACATCATGCCCCTTCAGTTGCTCCCGGCCTTTGAGAAAAGTCAGTTCCACCAGAAAGGCGATGCCCGCGATATGCCCACCCAATTTCTCCACAAGTTCCATCGTCGCAGAAACGGTACCGCCAGTTGCCAATAAATCATCCACAATCAGGACACGCTGGCCCGGTCGAATAGCATCTTTGTGAATTTCTACGACATTCGTGCCATATTCCAGTGCATACTCGACACTGATTGTTTGATGCGGGAGTTTGCCAAATTTACGCACCGGCACAAATCCACAGTTCAACAGGTAGGCAAGTGGAGCGCCGAAAATAAAACCACGAGACTCCACACCGACAACGGTCTGAATACCCGCGCCTGCATAGTGCGCCGCTAGACGCTCCATAGCGGCACGAAATGCAGCCGCATCCTGTAGCAAAGGCGTAATATCCTTGAATAGAATACCCTTCTGTGGGAAATCAGGAATATCCCGCACCCAGTCTTCCAACCGTATAGACTCAGAAGTTGACGACATAGGTAGTTCTCTCCTCTATATACGCAATACGCATGAAAATAGACAACAACATAGGGGGCGGCAGCAATCACCCCCTGTATGACAAATCACTCGTCGTCATTAACGCTTTGAATTGGCGACAATCGTTGATGAAGCACATTCAATGAAAACCTCTCCATCACGCCTTGCAGTATACCCCAGCCTTCCCTCTCGTGCAAGCACTAAAATCATCGGCCTCTCCACCCTACACGCCCTAGCCTGCGAAGCCGTCCATAGTAGGGGCGATGCCTTGTGCTCGCCCTCTGACGGTGCTTTCATTATGCACAGCGTGTAGCATAAATATGCCATTCGTCACTTGCAGTTTTCAAGTAAGGAACGGCATACCCCTGGTAAATGAATCATTCATAGGCCTGAACCACTAACACCAATTGAGTCTAAATACCACGCAAACTGCCAGTGTGCTGAGAAAATTAGGCCCCCGCCTGCAATTGCGATGTGCAATTAGGGCAACGCGTAGCTCCTACTGGAATGCTGGTCAGGCAATAGGGGCAATCGCGAGTAGAAGGAGGCTCCTCCACTGCTTTTGGCTTGAAGCGGGCCATCAGCGTGTTGACGGGCAACATAATAAAATAGTAAACCACAGCAGCAATGATCAAAAATGAGATAACCGCGTTAATAAATGTCCCGATTAGGAGCGGTTTGCCGGTCCAGGGAACGATAAATGCCCAGGTGGAAAGACTCCCGCCCGGAGCTGGAATGAGGGGTGTAATAACGTTACTAACGAAGGAGGTAACAACAGCGCCGAAGGCCGCGCCTATTACAATGCCAATCGCCAGGTCAACCACATTGCCGCGCAGGATAAAGGTCCTGAATCCACCCAGACTACTCCTTGCTCTAGAAGCCATAGTTACAAATCCTCCATTTGACAATTTCTGAACTTGCATGAGCAACTGACTCATACATTCACCTTATCGACATTACTTACACTCTAAAGTGTCAAGAATAGTGTCAAGAGCCTGATAAGTGCTCTCTGGTCATCCTAAGATACCCGCGACGAGCGTAGCATAACAAGGACAAAAATACAAGAACTAATTGTTGGTCAAAGTGTTGCGTGCTCTTGAGTGCGCACTAGAGTGCGTGCACAGAAGCATCCTCCTCGTATAGGATTAATATAGCTATTATATTTTTCTGATACCTTGTGAAATTCACATTGAAACGCTACAATGCATCAACGAGAACTAATACATGGAGATACAATGCCGCGTAAATTGAACGCATTAGAAATAGCGGAAGGTGCCTTACTGGTCGATATCGCCATTGTCTTCCAACTGCTCGTTCTTTACCTACCAGTGGGAGGCATCTTTTTCAGCCTGCTCATTCCCCCCTTATTCACGATACTGATCCTGCGCCGTCACTTCTATGCCGGCGTCATGGGAATGTGCGTTGCCCTCTTCATCATTGGCCTGCTCACTGGCCTGGGTTCAATTCAAATCATGCTCCTCGAGGTAGGAGCTGGCGTCTACCTGGGATTGACCATGAAGTACCGCCTGCATTATTTTCCCCTTATCCTCATTGGTACCACCGGCAGTACCATCCTTCTGGCCTGTCTCACCTTGTTAAATATTCTATTGTTCGGAAAAGCTTTCTTAACCAGTCTTCTCATCGGTTTTCGCAACGTCTATAACCTGCTCTTTTCTCTAATGAATTTTATGGCCTCGCAGATCGGATTAAGTGGCTGGTGGAATACCCTCTACCCGGCAGTCAGGCATCTCGCGGACCTGTCATTGAACTACTGGCTAGCAGCGCTGATAATCCTTGACTGGCTTGCGCTACTGCCCGTTGTGATCATCGTCTACTACATTACCACCTTCCTGGTACGCCTCTTAGGCTACGATGTACGTCCATTCCCCGCTGGCAGGATCAATACATTTATCCAGTGGATCGCGCGTCTGCTCATCAGGCTAGCTCTTAAACTGGGACTTGGGAGATTTTGGCTAACACGCACGCTTATCAAAGAATTTCGTAGACAAAGTATTGGGCTTGGAAGGCAGAAGACATCTAAATGAACACATCTCCTCTCATTGACATTCAGCAAATATCCTACAGTTACCCGCTACAGATCAAAGCCAATAGCCCTGCTCAATCTCTCAAAGCGCTCCAGGATGTCAGCCTGCAAATACAACCTGGTGAATACCTCGCTGTTCTGGGTCATAATGGCAGCGGCAAATCGACCCTGGCGCAACACTGTAACGCCTTGCTCACTCCTACCACCGGGCGCGTCCTGGTGGCTGGCCTGGATACAGGCGATAATACACAGCGCCGCGCCATTCGTGACTGTGTCGGTATGATTTTCCAGAACCCGGATAACCAGATTATTGCGACCGTCGTTGAAGACGATGTCGCCTGGGCGTTGGCAGTTCGCGGCCTCCCAGCCGCGCTGATTGCCGAACGTGTCGAACAGGCAATGGCGGCGGTGGACATCAGCCACCTGCGCAAACTCCCACCTCATCGCCTCTCGGGTGGACAGAAACAAAGGCTGGCCATTGCTGGCGTGCTGGCTCTGCGCCCAAAGTGTATCATCGCGGACGAGGCTACCTCACAGCTTGATCCGCTTTCACGTAGAGAGATCACCGCATTGCTCCATCAACTTCACCAGGAGCTTGGCTTGACCATTATCCAGGTCACCCACCTGCTGGAAGAGGCGGCGCTGGCACAGCGCGTCATCGTCATGGAACAGGGTCGCATAGTCACGCAAGGAACGCCTTCAACCGTATTTGCTGATGTAGAGCGATTGCGCCAACTGAAACTCTCTATACCTGAACCTATCGCATTGGCCGAACGCCTGCGCGCATCAGGCTTCACCATCTCAAGAGAAGCCTTAACGGTGGAAGCCATTGCGCGGGAGATTTTACATTGACAGATCCTATCATCAGCGTCAAAAACCTATACCATACCTATCAATCAGGCCCGCTACAAAAAGCGGCGCTGGTGGATATCACTTTGGAGATTGAGCGTGGTAGCTGTTCCGCCATCATTGGCGTCACTGGCTCCGGCAAATCAACTTTAGTGCAGCACTTCAATGGGCTGCTTCGTCCCACCTCTGGCTCGCTCGTCGTTGACGGTGTGAACATAAAAGCGAAAGGCGCAGATCTAAAGACACTGCGGCAGCGCGTAGGATTGCTTTTTCAATTTCCAGAGTCACAACTCTTCGGCCATACCGTCTATGCTGATGTCGCCTTCGGCCCGCGCAGGTTGAATTTGAGCAAAAGTGAGGTACGCACGCGCGTGCTACACGCTTTGAATACCGTCGGTCTGCCTCCCCACGATTACGCGCAACGCTCGCCCTTTGAGCTGAGTGGAGGGCAGAGGAGGCGTGTCGCCCTGGCAGGCGTACTGGCAATGTCGCCAAAAATACTGATACTGGATGAACCCACTACCGGGCTCGACGCTGATGGACGTAACGAGTTTTACCAGTACTTACACCATATTCAGCAGAAAGATGCCGTCACGATTATCCTGGTCTCCCACGATATGAGCGAGGTAGCCCTGCTTGCCGATCAGCTCTTTGTTTTACACAACGGGCGCCTCGTTGCCCAGGGGTCACCGCGCGCAATCTTTACTCAAGATACTCTATTGCGCGAGTGGGGGTTAATGGAGCCACCGTTAAGCGAGTTGCTCATATTGTTACGTAAAAAGGGCCTGCCTATCCCCGAGCAGGTATTTACCCTTGATGAAGCTTTCAATGTACTGCAAGCACTACGGACAACCCAACACGAGAGAAAAAATGTTTAAGAATATTTCTTTAGGTATCTACTATCCCGGCAACAGCGTTCTGCACCGCTTGCAGGCCAGAACAAAGTTGCTCTTACTTGCCTGGTTCACGGTCTACATCGTGATTGCCAATAACTACAGATGGCATTTTGCCCCGTACATTGTCTTGATCATCTTCTCTTTTGTAGGCATAGTCTCGTCCGGTATCTCTCTTCATCATGTATGGCGTCGCATACGGCTCTTACTATTGCTCATGCTCCTTGGAGCGGCCCCAACCCTCTTCACCACCGACGGCACCGTCAAACCGATCTATACTCTTGGTCCTTTCCCCACTTCGTTCGCTCTGCTTCGCTCGGCCATCGTTATCTACGGCATTTTGCTCACTATCTACATAGCCCTCCTCCTTCTCCCTGTTCCAGCATTGAAAAACGTTTCGCGACATCTCAGGCTGACCCGCGTCAAGGTTCCATTGATCGTTATTACGTTGGGCATCATTGTTCTTCTCTGGTTCATCCGCGACATCCCACCAACCGCTACCTTTCCCATTGGTCCCTTTGTAATCACCGATCTCGGCGTATGGTCATTGCTAAGTCTCTATACCGTTTTTATGGTCCTTTACCTATTCTCATTGCTCCTGACAATGACCACTCCCCCCATCGCGTTAGTCGAAGGTCTGACCATGTTACTAACGCCCCTGCGCTGGTTGAAATTGCCGGTAGACGATTTTGCGTTGATGACCCTCATAGCGCTGCGCTTCATTCCTACGCTTATTGAAGAAGTAGAGCAATTACTAAAGGCACAGACCGCGCGAGGAGCAGATTATACTCATGGCTCCATACGCGAGAGGTCTCAAAGCCTGCTCGCGCTGTTTATCCCACTACTTCAAGGCGTTTTGCGCCGTGCCTCAGATCTGGCAACCGCCTTAGAGTCCCGTGGCTATGAAGTAGGCATCCGGCAAACACGCTTGCATGAAAAGCGCTTAGGGAGACTTGATTACAGTATCATAGCCGCTGTCGCGATTATCACAATAGGGTCTTTTTTTGTGTAGTAACTATCCCACCTCTCATTTTTCACCGAAATCGCATGAACTATATATTTAACCTAACCACAGTCACACCATCACCACCCTCTTGCGCGGAAGCCGACGCGTAAGACTTGACCAGAGGATGATGAGCCAGCCGCTCGCGTACAGCCGCTCGCAACGCGCCTGTACCTTTGCCGTGAACAACGCGCACAGATGACATTCCCGACATGGCCGCATCGTTGAGATAGCTTTCCAGTTCTTCCAAAGCGTCTTCAACGCGCCAGCCGCGCATATCAAGCTGCATAGCAACTTCTGGACGATCCTCATAGCGTGGCACAACTACCGCAGGCGGCGTTCGTTCTTCAGCGGCAGCCTGGCGCTTACTAATTCGCTCCAGGTTATCAACGTTGACGCGAAGCCTCAAGGAACCCATCTGCACATCTGCTTCGCTGCGATCAGCCGAAAGACCTAACAGCTCGGCATTCTGCCCAAAACTCAGCACACGAACCGTATCGCCAATCTTTAATGGTTCCTGTGTCGGCTCATACAATGCTCCTGCCTCAGCAGCAACTTTCTTACTCGGCCTGCGCGGCTCAGGAACGCGAGTAAC
>JBGQJX010000229.1:0-6572 GCA_041499255.1 Ktedonobacteraceae bacterium
CGCTTCACAACAAATTGACAATTCGACAAAATGCGGTATACTGTTCCGTAGCAAGGAGCGGCTACTCGTTTCCGAAGCATCGATGGACTCACAAACCTATTGGAAGTGGCGCGTACGAGCGGGCAGGAGAGCAACTACATATGTCCCTAATTAACATGGCCAAACGAGAAATCAACTGTAAGATCGTCTATTACGGCATCGGTTTATGCGGGAAAACCACTAACCTGCATTACATACATCAAGCAGTCAATCCACAAGATGTCGGTGATATGGTCTCTATCGATACAGAAACGGAGCGTACATTATACTTCGACCTGCTCCCGCTTGAACTTGGTAAGGTGCATGGCTTCAACATTCGTTTCCAACTTTACACCGTCCCTGGCCAGGTACTCTACCAGCAGACACGAATCTCCGTCTTGAAGGGGGCTGACTGTGTGATATTTGTAGCTGACTCTCAGGCCAGTAAATTGCAAGAGAATATCGAAAGCTGGAACGAGCTGCAGGAGCAACTTCGGCGTATGAATAAAGATGTTGCGGATTTTCCCCTGGTGATGCAATGGAATAAGCGCGATCTGCAAGAAATACTGCCGGTGTCAGTATTAGAACAATATCTCAATCATTACCGCGTGCCAAGCTTTGAGGCAGTAGCCGTTACAGGACAAGGCGTTATCGAGAGCCTACGTATGGGTATCAATTCCACGTTACGCCGATTGGAACGCATATAATTAACAATAACACGTGAGATGGCATCCACCCGGCCTTCATTTCCATCTTACTCCAGTGGATACAGTCCATTGTTCCATTCGCGCATTGCTATTGGGTATTTTTCATTAACAAAGAACATAGCAGGTTTTAAGTAAGCAATAGCGCAATTACGCTTTATTAGCTATTGGGTACTTTTCACTATCTAAGAACATAGAAGGAGGAGCGGCGCTTCCTCCCCATGCATCAAGGCAGGGGTCTCTGCACCGCATTACTTGATTAGATGGAAACAATACGTGTCATTATAGTTGAAGAACAACCCTTATTTCGTCAGGGCATTCGTGCCACTCTTGAGCAAATGGGTGATTGTGTTATTGTTGGTGATTCTACTGACCCGGACGAGATACTGGAAATAGCGCGAACAGCAAATCCCGACGTGGTACTGCTCGATACGAGCCTGAACACCGCCGATCCATTAGAAATTGCGCGCCAGATGCGCCATATCACGGCACGATTGGCGATCATCATGCTGACCCCCTCAGAAGACGAAGAACGTTTATTTCAGTCCATTAAAGTTGGCGCATCCGCATATTACACACGGAATATCTCAATAGAAGAGCTTACAGAAGCAGTACGTAAGGTCAGTGTCGGCGAATACCTGATCAACGATGATGTTCTCGCAAAACCACAGCTTGCCAGTCGAGTTTTGAAATCGTTCCGCGAACTGGCCGTTGAAGAAGAAGCTTCTCCGGCAAAAGATCTCTATTCGCCGCTCTCAAATCGCGAAGTAGAGATACTGGATTATATTGCCCGGGGGAACAGTAACAAGGAAATCGCGAAGTCGCTAAAAATCAGCGATCAGACGGTAAAAAACCATATTACATCTATCCTCAAAAAGCTATCGGTGAATGACCGAACAGCCGCTGTGGTGCATGCATTGAGGCACGGGTGGATTAAGATGGAAGAAAACTGACTTCCAACACCTCAGAAACACAGGAGGGCTGGCACCTCCTGAAATTGTTAGTTCATCATAGCCATAATCTGGCGAATGATCTTCACATGTCGTAGTATTTCATCATGATCCTCGGCATGCGGGGCCAGTTGTATGTACGTTGTCAGATCATGCAAGGCACGGCCATAGTGCTTGAGATGAAGATGGATAATACCGCGGTCCCGCCGCTCGAGGGGAGAGCGGGGAACAAGTAACATTATGCAATCACACATGAGCAACGCTCGTGCATAGTCCTCTTTATCCAGATAAATATATTTGAGATTGTTGAGCATACGGACAAGCAAGTGTTTCCGGCTGATTGGTTCAAACCAATGGGTGTGAATCTTCCCCTTTTCGCCGATCATCTGACGGACACGCTCACGACATTCTTCTTCGCTTAACAGGCGGCCACTCTCGAAGGGGTCGATAAATATGCGCCGTTGCTCTATGCGGCACCCCACGACAAAGTGATATGGCAATCCAATACCATCAAAGCTCACACCCAATCGATTTCCAACCACTATGTAGAGCAGTGAGAGCGCGATCGGAATACCTGTATGTCTTTCTATGACATCGTTGAGAAAACTATTGGACGGATTATAGTAATCCTCGGTATCACCATGAAAATAGTCCTGCTCAAAAAGTATGGTGTTCATCGCTGCAATTACCGCAAGCAGGTCCTCCCCCTGTGAAATTGGCGAGGAGGCGCCTGTTCCAGGCAAACGCAGCAGGTTCCGTACTCGATCCGCTAAAGAATCAAGTTGCGCCATATAATGCGCGATATCAAGGTCTGGATATTGCAGTTTGGCGATGAGAAGCGCGGCGAGAGCCAGGTTAATTGCGGAATCCTCACCGACGACCATCGCTGCAAACTCTCTGAACGCGCGTTGTTGTGGTGTATCGTTCGGGAACGTTTCTGCCATAATTTAAACATTTACCAGGAAAATTGTGTGACACATTTGTTTGTTCCAGATCTACACCTGTACTGCCAGGAGTTCTTTCCCACTACTTGCATCCAAGAACACGTAGAGATCATAGGATGAATGTGGCGATGAGGCCTGGTCAACCGAGGCGTTGGCAGGTTCTAGTGGGATACCTCGATAAAGTACCATCCAGGTTGGCACGTTGTGAAAATCAGTATGTGTAGGCGTCCCCTTGTCAGGGTAATTCAGCAGCACATATTGAGCAATGGCAATTTTCGCTTTGCTCGCGGCATTAGGTTCAAGCTGGCTTGCAATCAGTAATGCCTGTTGTTGACTCAGTCCGGCTGTCTTATCGGGATGGCTCAGTGTAATCCCTGCAGCAACCAGTGGTGTAATTTGTAACTCCGGTGAATTGGTGGAAGGCGCCACATGTATGGTGGGGGGAGCTGGAACTGCGGACCCAGCGAACTGGTGCAGCAAGAGCCATGCCAACCATATGCCTGCAAAAGCAAGCAGTATGACTCCTACAGCGCCACTTGTTACACGCAAGCGTTGTGGTGTGGATTCTTGCTCATCACGACCCTGGATTGTATGAGATCGCTTCCTTACCATCTATCACCTTTTCGCGCCAGGAATGCTGCGCTCATGTAGTTTAATAAAGGGCAGCCAGACCAGTATAAAGCAAAGTTGCAGCAAAGGCAATCTATACAGGCAATCAAAATTTGACCCTAGATTGCGCACAGGTTATACTGATGCATAGTGTTAGAAGAAAGGATACCTGACCCTGTGAAAGTATATGGCCGCATGACGGTTTTCCCAATTATGCCTGCGCGGATCAATCGATTGTACGAGCTTGCTTATAATTTGTGGTGGAGTTGGCATCCCGAGGCACGCGCTCTCTATAGTACACTTGATCCCGTTCTGTGGGAAGAAGTTGGACATAACCCTGTACGTTTTCTTAGCGAGGCGCGACCAGCGTATCTCGAAGCAGCTGCAAATCAGGCCAATTACCTGGAACGTTACGACAGGATACTCAGCGACTTCGATGCCTATATGCATCCTCCAAAATATGAGACGTGGTTCGCACAGAACTTCCCAGAACTAAGCGAACGGGTCATCGCCTATTTTTCTGCCGAGTTTGGGCTGCATGAAGCATTACCTATTTATTCTGGTGGACTTGGCATACTCTCCGGTGACCACTGCAAGGAGGCCAGCGATCTTGGTCTACCATTTATTGGCGTTGGATTTCTCTATCCACAGGGCTACTTCCGCCAGAGTATTACCCGTGAAGGCGTGCAGGAAGCATCATACGATAAACTGCATTTTTCGGAGGCGCCGGCGATTCCGGCCTGCGATGCCAATGGCAACGAGGTAATGATTACAGTTGAGTTGCCAGGACGAAATATTCATGCAAAAATATGGAAGTTGCAGGTAGGGCGCATTCCGTTGTACCTGATGGACACTGACGTAGCGCCCAATGCTCCTCCCGATCGCGAGCTTTCAGCCCGTCTCTATGGCGGAGACCGCGATATGCGTATTTCTCAGGAAATAGTACTGGGTATTGGCGGTGTACGCGCATTACGCGCCCTGGGTATTTCTCCCGAGGCCTGGCATATCAACGAGGGACACGCGGCCTTCCTGAACCTGGAACGCTGCCGGGAACTGGTTGCCTCGGGCCTCAACTTCAACCAGGCCCGAGAGGCTGTCGCTGCCAATTCTCTGTTTACAACGCATACCCCTGTGCCAGCAGGAAACGATACATTTAGCTATGATTTGATCGACAAGTACTTTGGCGCATATTGGGGCCAGCTTGGGCTAACGCGAGACCAGTTTATGGAAGTAGCGCGGGAGGATCATGGCTGGGGATCAACCTATGGCATGACGGTACTGGCACTGCACCTGACAGGACAGCACAATGGAGTGAGTGCGCTCCACGGCGCCGTCTCGCGCAAAATGTGGCAGTTCTTGTGGCCAGGCATCGATGCTGAAGAAGTACCTATCGACTACGTCACCAATGGAGTACATACTCCTTCGTGGATTGCGCCAGAGTTGAACGCGCTTTTCAAACGCTATCTTGGTCAGGATTGGCAAGAGCATGTAGATGAAGCCAATTTCTGGGATCGCATCAACGATATACCTGACGAAGAACTTTGGAAAACCCACGTGCAGCGAAAAGAGGCGCTGGTTGAATTCTCTCGCCTCCACCTGAAACGGCATCACCTGCGCCTGGGCGAAGGAGCTGTGCAGATTGCAGAATTTGAGCGCATGTTGGATTCTGATGCCCTTACCATTGGCTTTGCTCGTCGCTTCGCGACCTATAAACGCGCTACGCTCATATTCCGTGACCCTGATCGCCTGCATCGTATCCTGAACAATGTAGGAAAGCCAGTTCAAATTATTTTTGCCGGCAAATCTCACCCCGCGGACGAGCCGGGTAAAGCGCTGATCGAACAGGTGTACCGGTTTTCACGGAGCGATGCTTTCCGTGGGAAGGTCATTTTCCTGGAAAATTACGATATCGACATGGCACGTTACCTGGTCTCCGGTACCGACCTCTGGCTCAATAACCCTATCCGGCCACACGAGGCCAGCGGCACCAGCGGACAGAAGGCAGCTCTCAATGGACAGCCAAATTGCAGTATCCTTGACGGCTGGTGGGCAGAGGGCTTTAATGGTGAGAACGGATGGGCCATCGGTGAAGAGCGAGAATACCACGATGCCGATGTGCAAGCAGAGGCAGACAGCCTTTCGCTTTATGAGTTACTCGAGGAAGAAATCGTACCAACCTATTATGACCGTGACACTGATGGCATACCTCACCGCTGGATCGCCATAATGAAGGAAGCCATTCGCACCTGCGCCCCCCAATTTAGTATGAAACGTATGATAAAGGAATATACTACGCGTTTCTACGTCCCCGAAATTCAGCTTGGGATGCAAATTAAGCAGAACATGTACGAAAAGGCGCGCGTGCTGGCTGAGTGGAAAGAGAAGGTCAGAGCGGGCTGGCCAGGCTTAGAATTGTATGTAGAAGGTCGACGCGATGGACAACTCAGCCTCGGAGAAGATATTGATGTACGAGCCTGGGTGCGCGCGGATAAGCTGAGTCCGGAAGATCTGAGCGTAGAACTGGTTTATGGTGAGGCGAGCGATGACGTAGTTATTCCACGACATGCCCTACCGATGGAGTATATCAAGAAGGAGCAGGACAGTTCGTACCGCTATGAAATCCGTTTGAAGCCAGAGGAGAGTGGCAGTATTGGCTATGGTGTACGGGTGCTGCCAAACCATCCAGCACAGGGAGGGAAGCATGATATGGGGTTGATTCGTTGGGGGTAATGGGCAGTATATAGGTTTTTCGCATGGTATGGATCTCATCTTCAGAGATATTATATTTCCTGAGGGGCTGCACCAGATTATGCCGCTGTACCGATGCTTCGATTGCGATAACGCGAAAAGGCTTCCGGCGCTGGCTCCAACAGGGAAAAGAGGTTGCCATAAGGGTCCTCAAAAACGGCTTCCGTGCCATGAACATTTTTGGTTGGGGGACTCAAAAAGGTAACTCCTCGTGCCAATAAGGTATGATACGTTTTGTAACAATCATCGGTGGCGAATACACACGTAACGTACTGGCTGAAGCGCCCAGCACGTTCTCTACAGTTCAGTATTGCTGGAAGTGAAGGATCGGGCTTAGCCAGGGCGATCTCTGGTTTTTTTTGACCTTTGGGAGCGACTGTGAGCCAGCGCAAACCAGGTCCATACATCATATCAGCACGTTTTTCAAGTTCGAGCTTCTCGGTGAAAAAGCGCAGGGCTTCGTCCTGATCAGCTACCAGAATTGGTATAACCGCGAGTTGTGTTATTTTTTTCATCAGCACCTTCCTTTGTACAGATGTATTATATAGAATATTTGTTCTAATTTCAAGTGATTTCTTCACGGAAATACAACATGAGAA
>JBGQJX010000230.1:0-6539 GCA_041499255.1 Ktedonobacteraceae bacterium
ACATGGCAAGCCGGCCGGGGTTCGCTGCATTCAATTGACGAAGGACAATCGCTGCAAGCTCTTTGGCAAGCCAGAGCGCCCGGCAGTGTGTAACCAGTTACGCCCTTCTGAGGAGATGTGTGGCCATTCCTCACACGAAGCACTCATCTATCTCACGTACCTCGAACGAGCAACGGCTCCTGGGACTTACCACAAGCTTTTGTGAGAGCGCCAATGTATTGCAAAACCATCATGGGTAAGAAGTAATTCTTCCTGATGCGTGCATACGCTTGTTTCCCGAGTTTATGCCATAGATCACGGTCCTGAAAGAGCTTGAGAGTAGCCCTGGCGCACGCTTCAGTGTCATCGGCGATAAAGCCGTTACGCCCATCAATGATCTGCGTGCGTAAGCCCGTAACAGATGTCCCGACGACAGGCTGATATTTCCACATCGCCCCAGAGGAACCCGCATGGAACCTCGACAACAACTATGACTTTATCTTCTTCTTTATCTGGCAGATCACAGGAAATTCGCTGAACGCTCGTTTATTTGGTATAATATAATAGAACAAATATTCTAATAACTCTGTTTAGTCTTGTTGAGCTATAACCCGGATCGCGCAGGACATAGAGAGGACGGGGGAAAATGCTGACAATATGTACACAACAGGGCAGGCTCATCGAGATCATGCTCGAGTCCGAGTTATGCGATCCCGTGGACATGGGAGAATACCTGCGAGCCTATTGCCATATCCACGGCAGCGACCACCAGCGTTCCCTGTCAATCAACAAGGCTAACGGCTGGGGGCATTGCTTCAATGCGGCCTGTAACGCGACAGTCCTGGTCGCTGAATGGAATCCCGGCGTGGCGAAGCGACTCATTCGCCTTCATTACCGGGGACTCTCCCCAGGATTTTCTGCATCTCATCAGTCTCCACCCAGGAGAAATCTTTCGGCTTCTCAGCCTATGTTGATTCATCCCACGAAAGCGCCGCCACGGTGGCAGCAGGCTGAACTGGTCGCGCTCCAATCAGTGGACGAGCAGATGCGCGCGGCGCTGGCATATTCAAAACGTGCGCGTGCCTATCTCAACGAACGCGGCATTCCCCTGGAGGTAGCGCAGACGGCTGGTGTCCGCTATCTCCCACCAGCGCTGCTCAAGAGACCGGAACTGCAAGCGCAACGAGAAGTCTTGATCCGGTGGACGGAGCGGATCTTGTTTCCGCTGACCTCTCCTGCCGGCAAGGGATATATTGGGCGCTCGCTCTGGCATTGGCAACCGGGTATGGACGAAAACGTACACAAGTCCCTGCTGGATCAACCTGGTAAGCCCAGGCGGTGGATCAAGACCAATCCGGCAGGCTGGTTTGGACTCGACCTCAATCAGCTTGCTAGCTGCCTCATCATGGTGGAGGGGGCGTTTGATCGACTCGCGCTGCTTGCCGCGGGCTTTCAGCCGGCAGAGGTCGTGGCGTTGGTGGGCACATCTCTCCAGGTTGATTGGTTTCCTTACCAGGTAAAATCCGTTGTGCTCGCGCTCGATAGCGATGAAGGAGGACTGGATGCCATGCACAGGCTGGCTGAGTGCTTAGCCAGGTCCGGTCTCTGCGTCAGCCTCTGTCCACCGCTGCAGGATGGGTGGGGCAAAGACTGGAGCGAGCGTTGGAGACGTATTGGGCAGCCGAGCCTGCGATCAATCTATGAAGTATACACTGAACTGGCGCGTCCAGCCTGAGGCTGTTCAGAACATTTGGCTATCTGCGCCAGGCTACATTTTACTCGTGAGCCCCTGTCCGAGATTGTGTATTTCGAACGCTATTCGTAGAGACGTGAGAACCATTACAACCAGGCTGAGTTTTGCATCTCTATACTGCGCGGTGCCATAATACGAGGATAGGAAGCACAATATAGTAGCGCGACCAGGAGGATGAATAAGCAATGCGTACAAACGAGGTAAAAGAAAAACTCAGGCATGGTGAGGCTGCGCTGGGGGCATGGTTGCTTCTCCCCAGCGTTTCCTCGGCAAGAATAATGGCGCGGCTCGGCTTCGATTGGCTCGTCGTGGATATGGAACATAGCGCGCAGAACCCCGTTCTCATGGGTGATATGGTTGCGACCATCGCCGATGCCGGGACCTGCGCCCCCATCGTGCGTGTTCCTTACAATAGCGTCGAGTGGTTCAAGTGGGCACTGGATGCCGGAGCATGGGGCATAGTGGTTCCCATGGTCAATACGCGTGAAGAGGCACAACGGGCGGTGGAGTACACAAAATATCCTCCCCTTGGCAATCGCAGTATCGGCGGAGCCTTTGGTCCGTATGGCTTCGGCATCACTGATTGGTCAGATTACGCACAGACGGCCAACGATGAAATTATCGTGATCGTCCAGATCGAGAGCGCTCAGGCGCTCGAGAATCTTGATGACATTCTCTCGGTGCCTGGGATTGATGTGGCATTTGTCGGCCCAAACGACCTCCACGCTCAACTCGGTCTCACACCAAGTAGCGATGGGGCTGAACCCGAATTTATGGCTGCTCTAGACCGTATTAAGGCAGGAGCGCGGAAACATCATATTGCCCTTGGCATCTTTAGCAGTAATGGAGAAGCTGCGGCCGTGCGCGTGCAGCAAGGATTCCATATGATAAGTGTGACCACTGATATCAGTAGTTTGATCGCTGAGTCAACGCGAAACTTGCGTGTGGCACGCGCATAGAGATATTGGTGAGATGAGAAAGACGGATTGAGCATGTTGTAAGCACAACTGATAGCGTTTACAATATCCGCCTTTTCCGCGATTGTGACCCAAAGGAGAGGAATATCTAGTCAAAAACGGTTACAATATGTGGAAGAGACGTAAACGTTTGGGATGCTTCGCTGGATACCGATAGACAAGTGGTCGGCACGTCCCATGACTTAATCTAGAAGGAACCTGATATGGAGCAGATTGCCGACCAGGCAGTGAAGCGTACTATCGAGGAGACGCTGGCGGTTTTCTCGACTGAGAGCGTTATACCGAACCCGGCTGTGTTTTTCACCCGCCTGAGCGACCTTGCTCGCTCGAACTCCTTTCTCTGGTTAGAAGCAAGCCTGCAGGTGCAAGAGCTTTACAGCCGTATTGCCCCTGCAGGCCTGGAGTGGTCGCGCACCCTGGTATTGACAACTCTCGCGGCAGATATCTCTGCCGGGTATGTCTCTCTCCGGGAGCGGGCACGCTGGTTGCCCAACTTCGTTAGTTCGAGAGATTGGGAGCTGCAACACCAGCGCAGCGCAAACCGCTTGTTGGACACAGCGTCTTCGCTCGGAGGCGCGCTGATCAAAGCGGGTCAGTTCGCTTCAACGCGGCCTGATCTGCTTCCCCCCGCTTACATTCACACGCTTGCCGCGCTGCAGGATCGCATGCCGCCACACGCATGGCCCTCCATCGAGGAGGCGATCACAAAGGAACTTGGACGGAAGCCGCAAGACGTGTTCGATTGGATTGAGCAAGAACCGGTCGCTGCTGCTTCTATCGCACAAGTACACCGGGCACAACTTCGAGATGGTCGCGAGGTGGCCATCAAGATTCAGTATCCAGAAATCGCGAACCTTGTAACTGTCGATCTATCGGTGATGGAGACGGTTTCTGCAGGCATTGCTCGTCTCACCCCCTCGATCCAACTACAACCAATTGTCGATTACCTGAAGGGGACGCTTCCAATGGAACTCGACTTCCGGCGCGAAGCAACGGCAATGACAGAACTGCGGGCCGCGCTTCAGCATCGAGAGGATGTAGTGGTTCCCGAGGTCATCGGGGAGTTGAGTACCGATCGTATGCTTATTATGGAGTTTATCGAAGGGGTCAAGATTACGGACCGCGAAGCCATGGTGCAGCAGGGCATCTCTCTCCCTATGGTAGCCCAGATACTCAACAATCGCTACGCCGAACAGATGCTGCAACTTGGTGTGTTGCACGCTGACCCCCATCCCGGCAATCTATTAGTGCAACCGGGGCCGCGCTTAGTATTGCTGGATCACGGTCTCACCGTGCGCTTGCAGCCATCGCTCGTCCATGCACTGGGTGAGATGGTGAAGGCACTCTCAGCTGGTGATTTCAGTGCGCTAACGAGGGCATTGGCAGAGGCCGGGCTTCAATTCAATGAGGAGGTGGATATTGCTACCCTGCTGCAACTCGTTGGTGTGCTGCTCGGTGAGCACGGGAGCAGCGGCGTTGTGGATATTGGGTCACGCTTGAGCAAGAGCATTGGCTCCATTCCTGTGGATCTCCTCCTGGTGGGACGCGCGCTCGGTCTGCTCGATGGCATCACAAAGCAACTCGACCCAGAACTGGATACTATGGAGATCATTTCACATTACATCTAATCAGGAACCGGTCCAGGGGAGTAAAGAGCTGGTGACGCAATGGGCATAATAAAGCGGTTATCCATTAATGGATGACCGCTATTTCTTGAAGCATCGTTAGTTACCCAGTTACCCTATCTATGATAGGGCTGAGGATTTAATCAAGGATAGCAATGCTTCCCGAGTTGCATCCACAACGGAGTGGGCTTTCCCAGTGAAGCCCATGCATTGCCAGGTGTACTCATCACCATCATCATCCTGCTTTGTGATGGTGATAGAAAGAGGTAAATCCTCCAGCATTGCCGTCATTTCTTGCTCTATCTCCCGCTTAGCAAGATCTGAGGTCTTAACAAGGTGTGTCTCTTTTTCATGGCACCAGATGCACTCACAATATGGACCATGCTCGTTCAAGCCATGTATGTATTGTGTATCTCGTTTCAAATGCTTTAAATCGGTCATTCTTCTTTTCTCACTTTCCGTATCACTGCAACGAGCCAGAGATAATCCCAGCTCTCAGCAACAGCAATAAACATTATGGTTGTACGACAGTACTTTTTGGGTCGTCGATCAGCACTGATCGAGAAGTGGCCTTCATCTACGGGCAATAAAAAACACCCAGATTATCACAGCCCTGGATGTTGTTATATCTTCTTCGATAGCGTTCTTTTCAGGTTACATTAACAGTTTACCATAGTGGTTAATTATTTGCAAACTGAACATCTGGCCATTTGCCCTTTTGCTGATGCTGTGAAGCCAGCGCGTAAACAAGAAAAGAAGGAGCCATTCTTCCCCACCCCGAAAGGCGGGAAGGAACGGCCCCTTCTTTTGTTACAAGTGTCGAGTTCCTCTTTGTGTTTTTAATTAGGAAGGAACGAGCACTTCGGCAGTCAGCAATGTTATTGCTGCCGCGGCCCATTGGTAGCTTCCAACCGCTCGCGCATCTGATCGAAGGTGGTTGCATCAATCTCGCCGCGCGCGTACCTCTGGCGTAATATTTCTAAGGCAGAAGGATGTGTTGGCGGCATCCCAAACGGCTGGTTGTAGAAAGGCGCATGTCTGCGTCTAAAGCTAGCCCAGCGTATTACGCTCATGATGAGGAGCGCCAGGATGACGATCCAGAAAATCTTGCCCAGGAAAAACAACGGCAGCAGGAACATCATGCCGTGTCCAAATCCCCAAAACATGGGAATCCTCTCTTTCTCAATGTTTACTCTCAATGTCATGGCGCTATGCTCTGCTCCTGGCCATGCTTTATCATGTTGCCTTAAGCGTTGTGCGATGTCACCACGGCTCAAATCTGTTCTATAAACGATACGATATATCGTATTACTCATTTAAACATTGCGATACATCGTTATATTCCTATATACGACATGGTGCGTTTTTGGTTGCAGGGTTGTGCAAGCGAAATCTGGCATGTGATGGAATCGTGGAGGAAGAAGAAGAGGGCCGCTACACCGGCGCCTTGGCATGTGTTTACTGTGCAATCAAAGCGCAAGCTTCAATACAGAGGCGGGTTAGTTGGGCCAGTCCATCACCGATTGGCGGCACCGAGAGAAACTCCTCAAGCGTGTGCGACCGTTCCACCTGGGTAATACCAATACACACTGCGGGAATATTAAGGCTGATGGGGATATTTGCGTCGGTACTGGAGGCCTGATAATTTGGTTCTAGTCCAATCCAGGCGATTGCTGCGGCTGCCAGTTTCACGAGGGGGTCTGGCAGGCTGCGCTCGCCCGCTGGGCGCTCACCAAGTACCTCAATTTCTGTTTGCAGGCCTGCACCGGCACGCTGCTCAACGATTGTCCTTACCTCGTCGGCAAGGCGATCAAGAGCAGTGATGTCCGATGAACGTAAATCAAGCAGCGCTGTTGCATACGGTGCGATAGTGTTGACGCTGGTGCCACCTTCGATGATACCAACATTGAAGGTGGTTTTTGGCTGTTGGGGAACTTCAAGGTCCGCGATAGCCGCGATGATTCGCCCTAACCCATGAATCGCGCTTGGCGTTCCGAACGCTCCATATGAATGACCACCTGGACCGCGCACAGTGATGCGCCAGCGTTTGGAACCGACCGCGATATGGGTGATTCTGCCGAGATTTCCATCGATGGCGATGACCGCGCCAAGATTATCGCGGTAGCGTTCGACGGCGGTGCGTGCGCCAAGGAGATTTCCCAGACCTTCCTCACCTACGTTAGCAACCGCGACAATATCGGTCTC
>JBGQJX010000231.1:0-6512 GCA_041499255.1 Ktedonobacteraceae bacterium
CCCAAAACAATGAGCCCGGCGGAGTTGGAGCGTCTGACTCGCCGCTATGCAACAGAGATATCCATCATTATTGGACCCCGTAGTGATATCCCTGCGCCCGACGTCAATACAAACTCTCAAGTAATGGCCTGGATCATGGATACCTACTCCATGCATGAGGGTTTTTCCAGTCCCGCGGTGGTGACCGGCAAGCCTCTCTCTATTGGCGGGAGTGAAGGGCGCAATGATGCCACCGCTACTGGTGTCTTGTTCGTTACCCGCCAGGCCACCAGGCGCATCGGCATGCCCTTACAGGGAGCTCGTGTCAGTATTCAGGGTTTTGGTAACGCTGGCTCTATCGCCGCGCGACTCTTCCATAACGAGGGATGCAAAATTGTAGCCGTGAGCGACACTCGTGGTGGTATCTATAACGAGTCGGGCCTTGATCCATCTTCAGTTCTGCGCCACAAGCAGGAACGGGGTAGTGTTGTAGGTTTCCCTCGTGCCCAGACGATAGGCGTGCACGAAGTGCTAGAAGTTCCTTGCGACATACTTATCCCTGCGGCGACTGAAGGGGTAATCACTGCGGCTAACGCTGACCGTGTCCTTGCTCGTATCGTTGCCGAAGCAGCTAATGGCCCAACCACTCCTGAAGCGGACGAGATCCTCTACAAGAAAAACGTTGTTGTTATCCCTGATATCCTGGCGAATGCTGGTGGTGTCACCGTCAGTTACTTTGAGTGGGTACAAGATCTTCAAAGCTTCTTCTGGGGCGTTGAAGAGATTACACAGAAGCTCGAAGTAATCATGAACCGCGCTTTTGCTGCTGTAGCCGAAAAGGCCGATCTGTATGCCTGTAACATGCGCCTCGCGGCCAACATGTTAGCTATCTCTCGTGTAGCAGAAGCAACCCAGGTTCGCGGTATCTACCCGTAATCTTCCTGCAGGCTTTGCTGAAAAGCAGGTTCTTCAACAACCGACAAGCCAGTTGTTGAAGAACCTGCTTTTCTCGCTTTTTGGGGCTTAAAACCCTCGTCGCGGTTCGCGCTTTGCCTTCTTAGGCGGTAATTTGGGAGGTAGCTTGGGTGATACTCCTCTGGGCTTAGGTTTCTTCTTCCCTCGCCCAGCATGCCAGTTCAAGCCATCTTCATCCTCATCCTCATCCTCGTCTTCAAGGAAATCCTCTTCTTCAACTTCTTCTAAAGGAACTTCCTCTTCTAAAGGAACTTCCTCTTCTAAAGGAACTTCCTCTTCTAAAGGCTCGTCGCTAGTAGTAAAATCCATGTCTGGGATTTCAATCTCATCCACAACAATATTTGGAATTTCCTCATCTACTACTTCGTTTTCCAGGTCCAAATCTTCGAATTCAGGTTCTGCGTACTCGTCTGCATCGAACTCTGGCTCGACCTCCGGATGTGCAATAGTCTCTTCGTAGCCATGAGAGATAGTTCCACTGCTATTCCTCCCTGGCTTACGTAGTACGGCTGGTTCCAACTCTTGATCAAACGTGTCAACTTCTTCATTTGTTTTGGGCGCACCAATTATCTTGCGCCCGGCGGCCACATCAAGCCAAAACTGGGAATAGTAATGAGGTCGCTCTGAGTCTTTCTCGCTCTCTTTTCTTGTCATTGACCAACTCTACGGTGCATCAGAGATGAAATCTTGTTTCAACTCTTCCCTGAACGTCTTCATCTAGTATTCGGACAGGGAGGCACCGTCCCTCCTTTCGTTATGTATGCCACTGCATTTAGGCATACCGGGCACAATACAGAAGCCAGGACCTCCGGTGATCGTGCTTTTTCTACACGTGAGAAATGTACATATTTCTACTCTGGGATACCTGCCTGATTTGAGCGTGGTATCTACCTCATCATAATAGAAAGAATGTTGAAAGCTGTCAAGAAGGAAATTTATCGTGTAGTTCGGCCTGTGGAGAAGGTTGAGAGGGTGTCAAGCCCTCAAGTACATGAATTTTAGCTTAAGGTGTTTGCGATGTTACACAAATGTCCTTATAATACGATGTGAGTTATTATTCACACCCTTAATCATCTTTTGTAGCGTCATATTTTGTATACTTGTGATTGTATTGATTGGTTTCCACTTGTCGCCTGGTGTCTTTCTGCGCACAAAGGGAGCCGAAATGTAGTATTGGAGGAAACCGTTGACGAAACTACTTGATAGCATAAATGGCCCAGAACAGTTGCGTACCTTGACGACCGTGCAAATGGAGCAGTTGGCGGAGGAAATCAGGCACGAAATTATTGAAAAAGTATCGGTGAAAGGCGGCCACCTGGCTCCTAACCTGGGTGTTGTTGAGTTAACAATGGCATTACAC
This sequence comes from Ktedonobacteraceae bacterium, assembly GCA_041499255.1. Classification (GTDB taxonomy): domain Bacteria; phylum Chloroflexota; class Ktedonobacteria; order Ktedonobacterales; family Ktedonobacteraceae; genus UBA11361. Next base: position 2,315 of record JBGQJX010000231.1, read on the forward strand.
TATGTCTTCGATACCCCAAAAGATTTGCTCGTCTGGGATATTGGACATCAGGCATATGTACATAAACTTTTGACGGGTCGTCGTGATCGCTTTCATACTATTCGTCAGTTCGGTGGTCTTTCAGGCTATCTCCGTCGCGAAGAAAGTCCATTTGACGTTTTTGGCGCCAGTCACGCCAGTACATCCATCTCGGCTGCCCTTGGTTTGGCAGCGGCCCGTGATCTTCAGGGAGAGCATTTCAAAGTTGTTGCTATTATTGGTGATGGCGCCTTGACCGGAGGCATGGCCTTGGAGGCTCTCAATAATGCCGGAAGTTTGAAGAAAAACCTCATTGTTGTTCTCAACGATAATGAAAAATCGATCTCTGATAACGTTGGCGCACTCCATCATTATCTTGGAAAACTTCGTCATGTACAGACATTCAAGAGTTACCAACGCATGCGCGATATGGCCAAGGGATCAATTGAGAAACTTCCAATGCTAGGCGACAAAGCCAGGGAAGCAGCAGGGCGTGCCGAGATAAGCTTCAAAAATTTTGTCTTACATAGCAAGAGCGGCATGATTTTTGAAGAACTGGGATTCAAGTTTTTTGGCCCGTTTGATGGACATGATCTGCCACTCATGCTGGATGTTTTTGAGAATATCAAACAGATTGAAGGACCTGTAATGGTTCAGGTCGTCACAAAGAAGGGCAAAGGCTGGGAGTTTGCGGAAGAAGACTCGACAAAGTGGCATGGCCCTGGCGCATACGATGTTACTACTGGTACCATCAAGAAAAACGCAAGCGATCCACCAACTTACACCGAGATTTTTGCCAATACATTGGTGGAATTGGCGGAGAAGGATACATCAATTGTTGGTATAACCGCGGCGATGGCAGAGGGTACAGGCCTTAAAAAGATGCACCAGCGCTTCCCAGAGAGGTATTTCGATGTTGGGATTGCGGAACAACATGCTGTCACCTTTGCCGCCGGGTTAGCAGTAGCTAATATGCGCCCTGTTGTTGCCATCTATTCGACATTCATGCAGCGAGCCTATGACCAGGTGATTCATGACGTCTGTATGCAAGATTTGCATGTTGTTTTTGCCATGGATCGCGCAGGTATTGTTGGCGAGGATGGTCCTACTCAGCACGGGGTATTCGACATAGGATTTATGCGCATGATTCCAAATATGAAGATCATGGCCCCTAAAGACGAAAATGAACTGCGCTATATGCTTTATACTGCTATCTACATGGATGGGCCTGTCAGCCTGCGCTATCCACGGGGAAAGGGCGTCGGTGTTTCTCTTGATCCTGAGCTTCATGCACTGGAAATTGGTAAAGCAGAGCTGTTAAGCCCTTCTACCCTTGAGCAGGCTGAACAGCAGGAATGTGCCATCCTCGCCTATGGGTCAACTGTTGCTCAGGCGGAGCTGGCGGCAAGGGAGCTGGCGGAAGAGGATATTGCTGTGGCGGTCGTCAATGCCCGTTGGGCCAAGCCACTGGACGAGGAAATGATCATTCGTCTCGCGCAAGGAACTCACCGGCTGGTAACCATAGAAGACCATGTCGTAGCCGGTGGCTTCGGTAGCGCTGTGTTGGAGCTATTAGAAAGTAAGGGCATACGCGACGTTGATATAAGGGTCATCGGCTGTCCCGATAAACTGATTGAGCATGGCGCCCCTTCGATCCTGAAGGAACTGTACGGCCTCTCTTCGTCACATCTCAAGGAGGTCATACGCGACATGGTCCATAGCGCATCAAAAGGTTATGAACTGGCACACTAACATGCTGCTAGTAATTAATTGACAAGAACCCCAGGAGGAGGCGCTGCAAAGCTCAGTGCCTCCTCCCGATTCGTTATTGGCCGCTTGATACGATCTGTCCATCGCGCATAGTAATAATGCGGTTCGCCAGTTTCCCCACCTCCAAGGCGTGGGTCACAACGACGAACGTCTGCCCGTTCTCGCGGTTGAGCTGGCAGAGCAGATCTAAAATCTCCTGCGCGTTTTCGCTATCGAGATTTCCTGTCGGCTCGTCTGCCCAGACTATAGCAGGGTCGTTCGTCAATGCGCGCGCTATAGTTACTCGCTGTCGCTGTCCCCCTGAAAGTTCGGCTGGACGATGCCTGGCCCGGTCCGACAGACCTACTCGCTCTAACATCTCTAAGGCTCGTTTGCGTGCCTTGCCTCCTGGCACTCTAGAGATCAGCATCGGCAGTTCCACGTTTTCCACGGCAGAAAGGACGGGCAGGAGGTTGAAGTCCTGGAAGATAAAGCCCATGTGTCGTGCGCGGTACGCGGTGCGTTCGTTATCGCTCAATTCACGCAGGTTGTCCCCCTGGATAAATATGGTACCCTCGTCGATGGTATCCAAACCCGCAAGGCAGTTCAACAACGTCGTTTTGCCACAGCCGCTCGGTCCCATAATAGCCACCATCTCACCCGCTTCAACCGCCATATCAATACTATTCAGCGCTTCAACGCGCTGTTGTCCCATGCGATAGATTTTCTTTACCTGTTGTGCCTTAATAATCACTGACATCATTGACTTTCCATCATCATAAACCAGCTGTGTTTCCTTCACATCCTCAAAAATTTCTTGCTTAATAGCGTCAACATGTGCTATACTTCTGAGTTAGCGGGAGGCAAGAATCTCCCCCATACATGTGATTATAGTAATCACATGCTTAAATACACACGCTCTCTGAACAGCGGAAACCCTGGTGTCCATTGGTTTTGTCTTAAGGATACTACAAATTTCGAGGATACTGCAATTTGCGTTGATGAAGAAGAGAGCGGAGGATCGATAAGGGAGGATCCATTTTTTGGCAAATATTATCTCAATGAAGCAGCTTCTGGAAGCTGGCGTACACTTTGGACACCAGACCCGTCGCTGGAACCCCAAAATGCAGCCCTTCATTTTTATGGATCGCAATGGCATTCATATTATCGACTTGCAACAAACGGTTACACGCCTCAATGATGCCTACAAATTTGTCGAACAACTGGCGGCCAACGGCGAAACAATCCTCTTTGTTGGCACCAAGAAGCAAGCACAGGAAGCTGTCGCGGAAGAAGCCAGGCGCTGCGGAATGTACTATGTGAATCAGCGCTGGCTAGGTGGAATGCTCACCAACTTCCAGACGATTCAATCGCGTATCAAGTACCTGCGTGACCTTGAGGCTCGTAAAGAGCGCGGTGATTTCGAGCGTTTACCTAAAAAAGAAGTACAGCGTTTGCAGGACGACATGAATCGGCTTGAGCGCATCCTTGGCGGTATCAAGGATATGCGGCGCTTGCCGAGCGCGCTCTTTATCATTGATACACGTAAGGAGCGCACAGCAGTTTTAGAGGCTCGTCGCCTGGAAATCCCCATCATTGCTCTTGCTGACACCAACTGCGATCCCGATGAGATGGATTATCCAATACCCGCTAATGACGATGCTATTCGCGCTGTTCGATTGCTCTGTGCCAAGATCGCCGATGCCGCCGTTGAGGGACGACGCGAACTGGAAGCCCGCCAGAAGGATCGCGAACCGCAAGAGATTGAAAGCGGGTCGTCAGAGGCACTGGCGCCGGAAGTGAGTGAAGCTGAACTTTCAGCTGCTCCACCTGCTTTGCCAACTGAGAATGTGGAAGCTGAAACTCCTAAACCTGCTGAATCTGAACTCGTTGCAGAAGAGGCATTCTAAAAAAAGAATTTTACTGGCGGGAGGTCAGAGGGGGACCCAGTGAATAGGAATTTCACGCCGGTCCTCCTGCCTCCCGCCTCTTACTATATGTGGCGTGTCCCCTTCGGCTGGAAACAAGGGTGGCAGCAATACATACGGAGTAATGCATACTTGTCAAGCACTCGGAAACCCAAAAAATGGACAGAGGTAACTGTACTTCTAGCCACCAACTGGGTAGAATAGAAAATAAGATTGAGGAGATGAAGAAACGTTATGAACTACGTGGCGGCAGATGTAAAAAAGTTGCGCGAGGAAACTGGCGCAACATTTGCTGATTGTAAAAACGCTTTGACCGACGCTGCGAACTGGGATGAGGCGCTCAAGATCATTGATGCGAAGCGCGATAGGAAAGCAGAAAAGATGCAAGTGGCTGATCGTGAAACGAAACAGGGCGGTATCTTTTCCTATATCCACCACAACCACAGCGTAGGCGTATTGCTGGAGTTGAACTGCAGCACAGACTTTGTGGCACGCAGCGAAGC
>JBGQJX010000232.1:0-6494 GCA_041499255.1 Ktedonobacteraceae bacterium
AAGAGCAGTAACTTGGAAACGTCCAGGCCCTCATTGACGGTAAATTCAAACAGCGGCAGCACCATCCACATGACGTAGACGCCCGTCAAAACCAGAAACAGGATTTCCGCGTTGACCGGCGCGGGCAGGAAGCGATAACCGAAAAAGGTGGCAAGGGCAATGCCGCCATACAAAGGGAGTCCAAAGACTATCATCAGAATGGTTGCGATGATACGAGACCTGTCACGCGCAAAGCCACGCAGAAAGAGCTTCCATCGCAACCAGAAAAGCCAGCGCACCTTATCAGGATGGATCACCAGCATAGAACTTCCTCTTTCTCACTCTAACCAGCTCAAGTTGAGTTCCTCGTTGTGAGCGCCAACAATATTGAGGAAGAGGTCCTCCAACGTCGCATCCTTCTCCTCACCGCTGGCACGCTCTCGCAATTCTTGTAATGTGCCCTCCGCCACCAGTATTCCTTGATTGATGATGCCCACACGCGTACAGAGGCGTTCAACCACCTCCATAATATGTGAAGAGAAAAAAACGGTCGTACCGCGCCGGGTGAGTTCACGCAAAATATCGCGTATGACGCGCGAACTGATGGGGTCGATGCCCTCAAATGGCTCGTCCAGGAAAATGACGTGCGGGTTATGAATAAGCGCGGCAGCCAGAGCCACCTTCTTGCGCATACCTACAGAATAATCGACAATCAGTTTATTCGCATCTTCGACCAGCGTCAGCACCTGCAGGAGTTCTTCTGTCCTGCGCTTGATATCTGCCTCTGGCAAACCATACATTCGACCAGCAAAAAGCAGAAATTCACGCCCACTCAGCCGTTCGTAGATATTGAGAATCTCAGGCAATACACCCATCAAGGCGCGCGCTTTGAGAGGTTCTTTCCACACATCCACACCGCCAACCCAGACAGAACCGGAGGTCGGGCGTAATAATCCGACCATCATTTTGATAGTAGTGCTTTTACCAGCCCCGTTAGGACCCAGAAAGCCAAAGAATTCACCGCGCTGTACCGTCAAGTTCAGATGATTCACCGCTATTTTCTGACCGAAAACCCGTACCAGGTCACGAGCCACAACAGCAGGAGGCATATTTTCACCGCTACCTGGAACAACCTGTACAGGAGTTTGATTTGTCGCGCCTGATATATTTTTCTCGCCAGGAAATGCCATCATTCGCACGCCTCCTCCCATTTTAAATAGCACATATAACTATTTGTTATAATAACATAGAGTGCTTCACCCTGTCAAGAAGCCGTATTCCCGTTCGGTAACATTTTTATTTGACTTGACACGTAAGCGCCCATGCAGGTCTACGTCTATGAAGGTAAAAAGCTCTGCAAATATGTAGGAACCCCACGCAGTCTTTCAGCGGTAAGTATGCTATGGTGCCGCCTCGGAAGCGGCCCCGTACCCGTAGGGACGCTTGCGTCGCCCCCGTCCTGTTCACCCAGCAGTATCGCACTTGCCCCCATGGGCGACGCAAGGGTCCCCACCCTTCTGCCCTGCCACCCCCGCCCCTACGAGACGAACACCCTTCCCTGCTCGTTTCACAACATACCTACCCTTGCGATGCCGTACCATTGTAGGGGCGATGCCTTGTGCTCAATACATTTCAAACGAAAATGATCAGGGAATTGATGTAGGGGCCGATTTATCGCGCCCACCGCCGATTTATCGGCCCTCGGGGCATGTATCGCTCTCCGGATTATTTTGTGAAACCTCATAATTGTGCCCCTACATTGTACCCATTCTCGTTATTTGAAATGTATTGTGCCTTGTGCTCGCCCTTCTCCGGGGGCTTGTCCTCGCCCTCCGATCCTATCCTCGCCTGGAGAGCCCATGCATGGCCCCAGGCAACGCGCCTACCTTGAACGATAACCAGTGCCCCAAAAACACCCGGGCAGGAGAACGTGAAGTACTATGCTTCCCTTTAGCAGCACACCAGTAAAAGAAAGAACGGCCAGCATTGGATACGGCCATTAACGATGCAGGAGCATAATGAGTTTCCGAAATAACGCAATTACCAAAATATGCGCTTTCCCCGGCAGCCATAGCTCCACCGGAAGAATTGGAGACGATATAGCCATCTGTATCTGGCGCTTCTGCGGCAAAAGTGTTGACCAACACCTGTGAGCCAACACCGACAAGCAAGGTTATTAATCCTAAGGCAACAATACGAATACGCCACGCATTTTGCCAGCTTAACGCACTACGAAGAATTACCAACGGTACTCCTTATCTCGCTAATTCATCCATTCGCCAGGAGCGCTGCTGCGCACGTGCACACCACCGTCGCGCTCTTTGATAATCCTGGCATCCTGTGCCATTTTGGCACGTATCTCAGCGGCGGAGGTTCGATGCCAGTACCATGCTGGCAATAGTCCGATACCAACGGCTATAGTTGCCCCTAATTCAGCCCGGTTAAAGGGCAGATGCGGAGGGAGATGAAAAGGGACAGCTTGAATGATACCCAGGCGAAGCATAAGCGCAAAAAGAAATATCGCTAGCTCGATGAAGCCTACCAGTAGATAAGATGCTACTTCTAACATACGCCTTTTACGAAAGATATACGCAAAAACAATATTTAGCAGGCACAAGAACCCCGTAATGCCTAGAGCCAGCGGGAAAATAATGCTATTCAACCTTAAATGCCTCCACCTGATTGTCCACAAGGGACCTGTTAATATCAGTTATATGTCAGTTGCAGATTTGAGAAAGCCACCTCGGTACCCTTTAGATTCACTAACATGCCGATCTGACCGCTTTGAAGCGAATTATCCTGGGCCGATCCTACTTTTTTTCCGTTTACCCAGAAGGTAAAACTATTGCCATTTATCGCTACTTTGATCGTGTTCGGATTTGCGGCGCCCTGGTAAAATTCCCTCCCGAATGGATGTTGCCAGATTGTGTAATAAGGGGATAGTCCTTTACTGCTATCATATTTCAAGAACTGGTACATCCCTCCTTTATTATTCACGACCTCGAAGGTATAAAATGTAATCACGGTCTTGCCATTGCTGGCCTGCGAGTTCAGGAAGATGATTATCCCAAATGAGTTATTAATAGAGCGATCATTCCCTTTTATCTCTTGCATAGTGATGGAATATGCCAGGGGCCTGTTCAGTGTAATACCGGGAAGCAGCGCTGGAGCGCTATGATTGGCATCATTATCAGCCACATGATAGGCTCCATCCTTAAAAATGTAGGTCGTTTTGCCAGTTTGAATGACGGGCCAGTTATGGATATTCTGCTGCAAGGGATCGTTCAGGATGTAATTTGCACTGGCGGTTGCGGTGGCCTGAACTGCCGCGATTGCCTGCCAGTCGGGTTGCAATTGTTCGGTGAGTACACCTGTTTTTGACCTCATCGTTGGATATGTATGCAAAAACCAGAAAAGACCAGAACTTGTTAATACCAACAGTACAAGCAAGGGTAGCGCAACCTTCTTCAGCAGCTTCTTATAATCACGTCCTGGAGTATTCCCTTTTGTAGCGCCATCCGGCTCTTTCGGCGGCTCTGTGCGCGGCTGCACTGGCAAAAAGCCGGTGACATAGCGTCCAGGTTGGCCGGACACAGGCACCTGAATTACTTTTACAGGTTCCGTCAACTTTACAGTGCCACTGGCTCCCATTTCGCCACCAGGGATCATTAGCGCCCCGGTCGCGCCAGTAGCAGGAAAAGGCGAGAACGGTTGGGGCGCGCGCGGAACAGCCACCATGCCTGCGGTACTCTGCTCAGCGGTGGACGAGGGCAGTGGCCTGGTCAGATGAGCAGCCTGGTCAGGAAAACGCGCAGGGGATAACTGCTCAGGCGCCCCGGCAGAAGCTGAAGCGGTTGGCCGAAATGCAGCCATCCCGCTCGCTGAGAGAAGCCCCGTTGCTTTGCTTCTACTCTGTTCACTGGCAGCAGGAGTTCTTCCTTCTTCTTGCGCAGCATTCTGCCAGACTGGATCGAAGAGTCCGCGTCTCCTCGGTACAGAGAGAGGCGCAGGAAGAGTAGCGCCAGCGCCGGCAATCCCGTCAGGAGAACCCTTCCAGAGCGCGCCGGCGGATGTTAAGGCCACCCGGAATGCGCTGGCTAAATCCCGGGCGCTGCCATGCCGGTCAAGCGGGCGTTTGGCCATGGCCTGTAATATCACTTGTTCCGCTGCCTGAGGTAAATTTTCGCGTAGAAGCCGCGGTGCAGGGGGTGACGCGTGTACATGTTGCGTAGCAATCTGCAGTGGTGTCCCTTGAAACGGTGTCTGGCCCGTCACCATCTGATAGAGCATAACCCCTAGCGAATACAGGTCTGCCCGCGCGTCTACTACATCTCCCATTACCTGCTCCGGGGCTGTATAATCGAGCAAACCGGCGGATGTTCCAGACATCAGCAAGCGCATATGCGACGTCTGTCTTTCAGCGACCATCTTCACCAGCCCAAAATCGGTCAAGAACAGGCGGCCATCAGCGGACAGCAATACATTACCTGGTTTGAGGTCCAGGTGGAGCACTCCCTGTCCATGTGCGTAATCCAGGGCTGCCGCCATCTGGTCAAGGTAATGAACGACTTCTGCAAGTTGCAGCGGCCCCTTTTGCTCTATAGTGTGCTGTAGAGTTCCTCCGCTGATATAGGGCATCACCAGGTAGGCTAATCCGTCATGCTTCCCAAAATCAAACACCGGTAGAATATTCCAGTGCTCCAGTGAGGAAATAACATCGATCTCCTTGCGGAATCTTTCCAGAAATGCTGCCCGCTGGCTGGACGTCTGTGTTGCTGCCGGGGACAACACTTTCACCGCGACTTGCGGATCAGTGGGTGATTGTTGCGCCAGAAATACAGCGCCTGAATCTCCCTGGCCGAGAACTTTCTGGAGTGTAACACTGCCTAAAGTCGCGCCTATCAATGCTTGTGCCTGTAACACTGATGTACCTCTACTCCTCAATTATGCGTAATCAACATGTTCATGAAGGCCACCTCGGTTCCCTTTAGATTTACCAACATTCCCAGGCTGCCGCTTTTGAGAGAGCTATCTTGAAAGGTCTTGACCTGCTTCCCATTGATGGTAAAGCTAAAAGTCGCACCATTCTGATAGATTCTAAAGGTATTCATCTTATTTGGTCCCTGACCCAGGTGAAACTCACTGCCAAAGGGCTGCGACCAGAGTTGCTTCCAATACTTATCGGGGCTACCCTGGCTATCATCGTACTTGTAGAACCTGTATTCTCCACCTTTGATATTGAGCACTTCGAAGCTATAGAAAGTGGTAACAGTCTTTCCGCCTTTATTTTGCTGGCTAAAGCGAATGATCATACCAAAGGAGTTATTGTTCGATGTGTCATCCCCTTTTACTTCCCACATCGTCAGCGTGTAGGCATCGGGGACAGTAAAATTCTGTTGTGGTAAAACCACGGCAACGGCATTGCCCTCGGTATTGAAGATATGATAGGCTCCACCACTAAAGAACTCATTTTTGCTCGTAGGCAGGTTGTGGATATTCTGGCTTAACGGATCCGCGAGAATCTGATTTGCTAAAGCCGTGGCTTGCACTTGTGCGGTAGCCGTAGCCATGACATCCGGCGTTGCTGATACCCCTGTCCTGGCAGTTGTTACGGTTTGTCCCTGGTGAAGGTGAGCAAACCAGAAAAATGCCCCTGTCCCTGATAGTAACAAGAACACCAGGGCTGCAGCCACAATAGTAAATGCAGTTTTTTTCCGGCTGCGCTTTCCTTTCTTACCAATTTCTCCCGTCTCCTGGGTTTGAGGAGCAACAGGCAATAAACCTGTGACATACCGTCCAGGCTGACCGGCAACCGGCATTTGCACCACTTTGACTGGCCCCGTCAATTTCACTGTACCATTGGTGCTCTGCTCGCCTGGCGGCACCATAAGCGATCCGGTTGTATTGAGTATAGGAGATACTTGCGTCACGCCCATCGGTATGGCAGCAGGCTGCGCTCCAGTCGTCGTACGTAACGCGCCGCTAGCAGTAGATAACTTGCCCGTTCCCCCCAGGATAATGGGCGAAGGAGCAGGCTGCGTTCCAGCTGGCTTAGGCATCATGCCATATCCAGGAGACATAATCGCGGACTGCGCGCCTGTATTAGTGGGAAACATGCCCGTTGCGGCAGCAGGCGGAACATTGTTGAGTGGCGTAGCTGGCAATTGCCCCGTCCCCGACACTTTCGGAAACATACCCGTGCGAGAAAGGAGGCCAGTTGAACGAGCAGGCTCTGCATTCGCCGCGGGTAAAACGCCTGTTGGCTTTCCTCCACCCAGTTCATTCGCGGCCAGGTACGACGGAGCCGGCATCGTTCCAGTTGAATCTTGTTGCCAGGCTGGATCAAAAAGGCCGCGTGGCGCGAAATGCCTCGCGGATGTGGAGGTACCCATAGAAGGCGCGTTAGACGGGGCATTGGGGAGCAATACCCCGGCGCTATTTTTTAAAGCGGCGCCGAAAGCTTCGGCAAATTCATATCCTGTAGCATAGCGATCATCTGGCCGCTTTGCCATAGC
>JBGQJX010000233.1:0-6464 GCA_041499255.1 Ktedonobacteraceae bacterium
CGTGGCGGCCAGGCTGGCTGCGATCTCATCATTGATCATAGGAAGTTGCGCCCCTCCGTGCTCGCGTATTTCGATCAGGCGATCCAGGTATTCTTCAGGATTCATACCCGCTCTCCTTTGCCCTTGCGCTGTGATCCACGCGCCAGCCCCAGGTGCTTCGCCAGCGCATTCAGTGCCCGAAATTGTAAAACACGCACCGCCCCCGGCTGTTTCCCCAGTACCTGGGCAAGGTCCTCGATCTTTTGTCCCGCCAGAAAGCGACCAATCACGATCACCTGCTGTTCGGCGCTCAGACTACCAAGTGCCAGGCCCAATTCTTCGAGCGTCTCGCGCCATTCGTGCAACGCCACTGGATCACTCAACAGGTCGGTTGCCATCAGTTCCACAGCGGAGTAGTGGTCTGTCGCGTAGCTGCTTGGCAGTGAAACAGATCTCCTCTCGCTTCGCGTCACGTGCCGTACGGCCCTGGAGACCTTGCCCTGGGCAATCTGCAGAAGCCAGGCATAAAAACCAGCCTCCTGCTCGGTGCGCAGCCCACCAATGGATTCCACCATCACCAGGAAAACCTCGGAAACAACATCTTCTACAAGGTCGGAACGGCCCAGCCGTGCTAGCGCATAGCGATAGATAACAGGGAGGGCACGTTGATAGAGCGCTACCAACGCCTCCTCGTCATGAAGTCTTGCCTGTCTAATCACCTGTGCAAAAGTAGTCGTAGTAACCAACTCTCGATTATCCGTAGTCATCTCCCAGTGACACCCAATAATGCAGATTAACAAAATAATACGGACGCCGATTATGACTTTTAACAAAATAACTGGGACAAGCGTAGGGCCCGATTTATCGCGGCCACCGCCGATTTATCGGCCCCCGCTGGATTTTCCGCTCTCCAGGTTAATAAGTTAATAAGCATAATTGCTCACTTTTTCTGAGGTACTGCCTTGCCCTCTATAAGAGGGAAGTGTATCGGCAGATAGAACACATTGTCAACGAATCGTGCTTGCAGTAGGATTTGTGGGGGGGACATCTGCCATACACCTTAACCATCACCAGCTTACTCTTTCGTACTATCCAAAACTCTTGCAAGCCAATACTGTGTAACAAATCGCATCTGAATGGCACTACTTCTCTGAAGCCCGACAGCATGACAAATGCTGACACCAGGGGAAACGCATTGGGAGAAACGTATGAAGCACTATTTCACTTCAATGGAAGCTCGGCAGCAACTAGGCATACCCGTAGGTGCCTTCTATTACCTCGTCGAAACAGGGAAGATTAAGAGGCTTACGCCGCCTGGGAAAAAACAAGGCTTCTACTCAAAACATCAGATCGAGAGACTGGCAAAAGAGAGACTGACGTGTGTGACCGCCGAGGGACAACCAGGAATAACTTTTATGCAAGCTACTCTAGACGATATCCATGAAGAGTACGAATTAGCAGCGCTCGTGCTCAATGGGAGTGCAGGCTATGGCGTTCCAACCTACGAAGCATGGTTACGCAAAAATGCCGCTTCCAATTTCATTGTCAGGGATCAAGGTCGATTAGTAGCCTTCATGCATGTGCTTCCTGTAAAACGGGAAATCATCAGGCAATGGTTCAACGGAGCAATAAGAGAATGGGAAATCAGTGCTACAGATGTCCTCCCATATACCCCGGGCAGTTCAGTGGAATGTATAATTATGTGTATGGCAACAACATCAGATGTAGACAAACGCCTTAGACATCTGTACGGATTACGCCTCATTCGCGGCTTCCAGCATTTCTTACATGACCTGGCAGAACAGCACATAACGATCACCAGGTTCTACGCCATCAGTGCTACCTCGGAAGGAAGCTCCATCTTAAAACAGGCTAACTTTGAAGAAAAAGGACTCATAGGGAAGCGTCATGCGTTTGAACTCAACCCTTTCACCTCACAGGCGCGCCTGGCAAAAGCGTACAGAGCAGTACTGAAGGACCACAACCTCGGGTGATGACACAATCTGGATGACACAATCTGAAGGAACGGGGACAATATGCATTCACAATTTATGAGGAGTTATTAATGGATCAACAGCAAGCTTATGTAATTATCGGGAATGGTATCACCGGGGTTACTGCTGCCGAAATTCTACGCGCTGAAAATGCTTCCTGCTCGATCACCATTGTCGCGGACGATCCCTTCCCGGCCTATTATCGTCCCGCCCTCAAAGATTATCTTGGTGGCCGCTTGCCAGAAGAAAAACTCTGGGCGCGTCCCGCCACATTTTACCAGGAGCAGCGCATCCGCTTTATTCCTGGCCGGGTCGTGGGCATCAACTCCCAGCAGCGCTTCGTGCAACTGCAAAACGGCAAGCACATCAGCTATTCCAAATTACTGCTCGCCAATGGAGCACGCCCCCGCCATCTCACCTGCCCTGGTCTGAACCTCGCGGGCGTCTCCACCCTGCGCACAGTTGCCGATTACCAGGAAATATTACGTCGTCTCAGCGATGTCAACCGCGTGATGGTCTGCGGGAGTGGTACCTTGGCTCTAGAGAGCGCTGAAACCTTGCGACATCGCGACTACCAGGTCACCCATCTGATACGTGGCAACACACTGTGGTCAGAGGTGCTTGACCCTGTCGCTTCTGACATGGTACTGCAAGAGGAACGCCGCGATGGCATCGATGTGCGCGTCGGAGAAGAAATCGCCGAAATTGTGGGCAGACATGGAGAGGTTTCCAGCATCATCACCACCCACGGTGAACACATTCCCTGCGAAATGGTTCTGATTGCCATCGGCATCGATCCAATGATTGACTTTATTCACGCCAGCGGCATCGCCTGTGGACGAGGGGTCAGGGTCGACAACGGCATGCGTACCAACATCCCGGATATCTATGCCGCCGGCGATGTGATCGAAACCACCAGCGAGTCTAAAGGGCGTACCCGTGTCCTGGGCCAATGGTTTCCCGCCATTCAGCAGGCCCAGGTCGCGGCCTATAATATGCTTGGCTTGCTTACTCCCGATCACCCGTTTTACCCCGGTTCAAACAGCAAGTTACGCACTGCCTACCTGAATTACTACAATGCAACCTTTCTCTACGGCCTGGACTTTGTTTCCATCGGGTTAACCACTCGCCCATCGTCTCCAGGCTATCAAGAAATTATCGCTGACCCGCAGCCGCGTAGCTACCGCAAAGTGATATTACAAAACGGCATCATTGTTGGCGCTCTCTTGCTGGGCGAGCGCCAGCAGGCCCTGGCCTTCAAACGCGCCATCGATCATCGAGTCAAACTCGCTCCCATTGCCGGCCAGTTGTTCGCGGCAGACTTCAATCTTGATGCCTGGCTCGATCAGCAGCGTACCCCCAACCCCATCCTGAATATCAGCAAAGAGGGTGTGAGCAACAACTATTCACCCCGCCAACATGAGGTGATTAATACCCCCTCGTTGACGGGCGAAGAGTATATCGGTAATTTCTTACCCAAAGATCTTGATGCATTCTTCGTGCCTGTTCCACATCCCAAAGTACATATTCCCATTACAGAAATGCAACTTGACAACAAAGGCCATTCCAACGTAATAACCATTGGCCGGCAATCCGGGGTTTCGCTCCTGCTTGAACACAGCTCTATCTCTCGGCTTCACGCAGAAATAACCTGCAATAATGGCGAATACGTGCTACGTGATAAAGGCAGTTCTAACGGTACCTTCATCAATGGCTCTCAAGGGAAACGTGATACCGCCTACAGATTGCATCACCGTGATCGCGTGCGTTTTGGTGATGTGCAATTCCGTTTCGAGCTGCGCCCCCGTACTTCGAATCCCTCGTATGCAGCAGTCAGTACACCACCTGCTACCAACTTCCTGCATATCCAGGGTACAGAGCTACACACCGGCATATCGCGTATCATTCCTGAAAGCGTTCTCCACACGCTCGCTAATACACCCACCCTCGTACTCGTGGGACAATATACTGCGCCAGAAGTCGTTCCCCTGAAATTTGGCAGGCGCTATACCCTCGGACGAGATAAACAGAACGATATCGTATTAGACGATACTTCCTCATCTCGTCAACATGCCGAGCTATTTAGCGCGCCCGATGGCTTCTACGTGCGCGACCTGAACAGCCGCTACGGCGTCTTTGTCAACAAAGTCAAGACCAATAATGCCTATCATCTCTCACATGGAGATCGCATAGTCTTAGGCAACATGCTGCTCTACTTCTCATATCCGCAGGGGAGCTCTATAAAACAAGCGGCCACTGCTACAGTAAGCACAAAGCACCAGACTCCCTTATCGGGCATTTTTAAGGATGAAACGGTTATTACAAGTGGCAAGCATCCAGGCCCAGCGGCAATACATGGCCCGCTAAGGGAGAAAGAACCCGTTGTGGAGGGGCTTGAGCATCGTCGAGCAGTGCAGCGCCTGGGTGAGGAACGTATCAACTTCGAAATTGACATGTGCATCGGGTGTAATCGCTGTATGGATGCGTGCCCGGTGCCCATTTCATTCCAGGTCACTATCGCTGACCTCAACTCCGCGACCACTTCAGCGAGAGTCGCGTCTCATGTCACACGTTTTACCCACGAGTGCATTATGTGCGGCTCCTGTGTGCCCGTTTGCCCTGTAGACAATCATCGTGATCTCTTGATGTTATCGCTAAAAGAACGACTCGGCGTTTCATGGAACAGCCATCCGGATATGAACCGCGTTGTGGCCGCGCTGCCCGCTGGGTGGACGATTACCATGCTCGTCAGCCGCTTACGCGAGCAAACCATCTTGTGTGATCCACGGGAAGTACCCGATACCTACCTGCTGCACATCATAGCGGCTTCCAAACAGCGTATCCTCACACCAGGAGAGACGGTCATACACGAAGGGGAGTACGGGCGCGATTTGTACCTGATCCTGAATGGTCTCCTGGAACTGAGGGCAACCGCTATCGACAATTCAGAACTACCCATAGCGATCCTCAGGCGGGGCGAATACGCGGGAGAAGACGGTATGCTCACAGGGCACCCCTATAAAGCTTCCGCGCGCGCACAGACACCCGCGCTATTACTACAGGTACCAGAACAGGTGATGCAGAGACTGATGGAACTTGTTCCCAGCGTGCGCAACCACTTTGAACGCCTCAATCATGCCCGTTCGCTGAAATCCATCCTCAAACGCCTGGCGCTCTTCCAGGGGGTCGCGGATGCCGATATCCAGTCACTCATCGGTCAGACACCGGTCAAGCAGTACGAGCGCGATGAGCGACTTTTTGCGGAGGACAATAAAGGCCGCCCTTCACGCGAGACCTTACACATTTTGCTGGAAGGTTTCGTGAAAGTCACACGGCATTCAAAAGCCGGAACGGGACAGCGTAACAGCAGCGAGCGCATCATCGCCTATCGCCAGGGCGGCGACTATTTTGCAGGAGGTCTCGACCTGCTAGGTGATGCTCAAGCCGTCACTGTTACCACCATCAATCGCTGTCGTGTAGCAGAAGTACCCCGGCACGTACTCCTCGCCCTGTTCCAGAAATACCCGGAGGTGAATCATCGCTTTTCCGCGCGCTTACGCGAATATATCGAGACGACCGTATCTACCCAGGGCTACGCGCTTTCAACCGGCGCTCCGCGTCATTTCACACCCTCCGCCGGTCCCGCTGACCTTGAGGTGCAGGCTGGCCTGCACTCTCTCGTCAGCGATGGCGTAGTAGAAGGCACAGAAGTACTGGTGATTGACCTGGACAAATGTATTCATTGCAATGAATGCGAAGAGGCATGCGAACGGCGGCACGGGCATTCTCGCATGAACCGCAAGGGTATGGTCATCGGCAACATCAGCATCGCCACTGCCTGTCGCCAATGTCAGGACCCGGTGTGCATGTTGTGTAGCCGGGCGGGTATTGCGCGCTATCCCAATGGCGAGGTCTATATCACCGAAAGCTGCATTGGCTGTGGCATCTGTGCAGAACGCTGTCCTTACGGGGCAATCTCCATTGTACAAATCGACGACGCACCCGCGGAGCGAGCTTCCTGGCAACGCTTCAGTGAATTTTTCACCAGAGGCGCCGGCAAAGAACGCGCGCGCAAAACCTTACCCATAGTAAGCGTGACCGCGGCAGGTGGGAATTACGTGGCTCCTGGCCCGTTCGATATCACCCAATCACGCAACAGCTACGACGAGTTGCGCAAGAAGGTCGCGATCAAGTGCGACCTGTGTGCCGGATACGGCGACCAGGCATGCGTACAGGCATGTCCGACGGGCGCGGCTATACGCATCCAACCGATCAAATTCTTCGGCTCAACCGAAGAGATTCTACGGCGAAGAGCCAACTAAGAGGGAAACACGAATGTAGTCAATCCTCAAGGGTAAAACCGATTTCGACGGTTACCTGGTACTCGACGCCGTCAGCCATGATACGACCTCGCTGCTCCTTCACCTTGAACCACTGTACATGGCGAAGCGTCTTCTGCGCACGTTCTACGGCCCGTCTTACAACATCATC
>JBGQJX010000234.1:0-6449 GCA_041499255.1 Ktedonobacteraceae bacterium
AACCGGGTTTAACCAGGCCAGCATCGCGGTGCGGCAGAAATGTACGATAACCGGCAGCCTCGAGCGCTTCCGCGACACGCTCCAGGTACCAGCGCTCATGCGTGTTGAAGAGCGGCCCGGCGACATAGATCAATTTCACGCGTATCCTCCAAGTAACTAACGCAATGTGCGTGTTTTTCTGGGGCCTCATCGCTACGCTCTTCGCGATAACTTTTTTTGTGAAGTTGCGGATGTGGCAGACTGCGTCTGTCACATCCGTAACTTCGCAAGTGGCTGTCTGCGCCTCACATCCGCAACTTCACAAGTGGCTGTCTGCGTCTCACATCGGCAACTTCGCAAGTGGCTGTCTGCGTCTCACATCGGCGGCCACTGTGGCGACTCGGGCTTCGCCAGCAACTGCACACCCGTCAAGCCTGTACGCTGCGATGCCTCGGTGATGTACACGACTATCACACTCACGTTGTCTTCGCCGCCGCCATCTAGCGCGGCCTTGATCAGCGCGTTACCGGTCTGCGAGGGATCGGGAACCGTGTTTAGAATCTGCTCAATCGTGGGGTCGCGTACCATGTCCCATAGCCCGTCTGAACATAGCAGCAATTTATCCTCCGGTTGCAGCGTGATCTTGAACCAATCTACGTCCACCACCGGCTTCTCGCCCAGGCTGCGATAGATCTGGTTGCGTTTAGGATGGGTATAGATATCATCGGGCTGTATAATACCTGCCTCTACCAGGCTCGCCACTACGGAATGATCATTGGTGATTTTTTTCAGGCCCGCAGGCTTGCGGTAGAGATAGGTACGACTGTCGCCAACGTTTGCCACGTATGCAGTCACGCCAACGATCAGGGCGGCGGTGATGGTCGTGCCCATATCTGCTCGCTGCTCCATATTGCGTTGATGCACCGCCTGGTTGGCATGTTGCACTCCATCGATCAAGATTTGCACCAGCGCATCATCGTTTAATGGTTCGTTGCTCGAAATCTTTGGCAACAATTCATCACTAATGGTTTGGATCGCCAGTCTACTGGCATCCTGCCCATTGGCATGCCCCCCCATACCGTCTGCCACTACAAACAGGCCAAACTGCTGCGAGTGTGAATTAAGGACCCGTTCACCCTGCGCCGCGAAGAGACTATCTTCATTTGGCTTATGCTGCCGTTTTATGCCAGGATTTGAACGCGTGCCCACCACCAGGCTCATATTGGAACCGTCATAGCGCTCCACATTCATAGCTACTTCTCCTGCTGTAAATGGCCGTGTCTTCTCCGGGTCCTCCCGTCCATTGTTGAAATCACCGGGTGACATCTCTTTCGTCGGCTGATCATAGATCGAACCAGGCAGCGCCAACCCGGGTTGAGGCTGTGGTGCTGGTGGTGTCGGCGTGGGTTCCTGCGGCTTAACCAGGCGCACATGCAAGCCAGAATCGGAAAGCACCAGAGGAGAACGGCATTGTGAACAGAAATTATCGCTGGCCAGTACCGGCTGTCTACAATTGGGGCAGCGAAGATCTGTTTTCACCGGAGCGTTAGGATGAACGGCATTCATCGGTCCGCTTGTATGCGCTGCCTTTTGCGCTTGCTGGCGCTGTATCTCCAGGGCAGCTTTCTGTTCTGCCGCGGCTTGTTCCTTTTCAAAAGCCTTCAGTTCTCGACCACGCCGCATCTGCCCTCGTATCACCATCACTATAACGAAAACCAGCAGCGCGATCAGCAGCACCCCACCGCCAATAATCCAGGGGATCCAGGCAAACACACTATCAGGAATAGCAAATGGCCCCAGTTGCGTCGTCCCTTGGGAAGAAGTGCTTCCAGCAGATGTCGTGCCTGGTCGGGCAGCTGCCGTGGGAGTTGCAACGGCTTTGAACTGTGGCAACCTCAGGAACGCTGCTGGCGCTTGAAATTGCGGGTTAGGTGCTCCTGCCCTGATAAAATTGGACTGAGCATTGACAAAATCTTTCGCGTAAAAGTCCTGAACACCCTGGTTCCAGCTATCATGCAATGTGTTGGTGTTTAGTGTTTGAGTGGGTGCTGGCGCAGTCTTGGCAGTGACAAATGTCCTGATCGACTGTCCGGTATCAACTTCCTTCGTATTCATATCCTGCAATTGCCCGTCGCTGTTCACGATAGGCATTCCCAGTTCATCGCTTAGGACGCCTGGAGATACCCGGGTAGGCGTCAGAAGTTGCGTTACCTGACTTGTGCCGACAGGAGGTGCAGAAGGATCTCTTAACTCGATACCAAATTGATCGGGAGTTGTCTGATCCGCCTGGGCCATATCTATATACGGCTCCGGTACAGGCGTATGAAATGGGAATAACACTACTCCTTTATCACACGTATTTTGTACCTGGCAGATAAGCGTTACAGTTGCAGTCCCATCGGTACAAGTCGTTGCATTACACGGCAAGTTTTTAAAAATGCCTGCCGGCACACTTGAGGCATAGGCATCGTTCAGATAAATCTGGATATTGCTAAGCTTTTCTGTCGGCTTTCCCGGGCCACATGATATCCCAGCTGGATCAATCAGCGATCCATCGGTCAACACCCAGTTGCTGAAATTCTTGCTCCCTTGACCTGTTTCCCAGCTACCCACCAGTACTCCCAGGCCAATCTTAGAGGGAGGGCAGCCCGCTACCGGGGGAGTTGGGGTATACACTGCCACCAGGCGAACCACGGAGACGCTCGCTTTGTCCAGCGCTGCTGATCCCCCAAATTGATAACCACTTGTCGCGGAGGCGAAGGTGACAGCCGGTGCCACAAGCTGTTGGGCGATGAGCACCACAACAACTAGAGACAGTACGAAGAATCCAACGCCCTTCCGCGACGCAGATTTCAAGCAATACGTACTCATTGGTTTGTTCTCCCGTGCCGGGTTACCTCTTATTAGTAGAGGGTCTTTTCTCATCTTCCCAATCGACTCCGTATTCGTAATAGTACCTGTTGTGCAGCCGGAATCATCGGTACCACATAGGAACACTCACGTTCGGCGTCGATCAATTTCCCTTCACTTTCGTAGACCTGGCTTAAAAGGAAACGCGTCTGGTGATCCGCCGGGTTGAGCGTTAGCACTGTCACGAATGCCCGTTCTGCTATGGGCAACTGATTCAAACGCCAGGCAATCTGGCCAACTTTTTGATGCAATAGCGCTAGTTTTGGCGCAATGCGCGCCGCCTCCTGATATTCGCGTAACGCTGGTTCAAGCTGGTTTGTCTCTTCATAACACTGTGCCAGGCGCTGGTGGGACTCAGCATCATTAGGGTTTATACGCAGTGACTGCGTGTAGGCAGGAATGCCCTGCAACGGCAGTCGCCGCAAAAAGAGGAAGACATCTCCTATCAGTTTATGCGTCTCGGCATCATTCGAGTTGAGTTGCAGCGACCGGTTATATGCCTGCATCGCTCGATCAATTTCGGGGGGCTTGCGACGGGCAAAAACCTGTCCAAAAGTGCGGTGTACCAGCGAGTTGTTTGGCTCAAGCACAAACGCTTGCTGAATAGCCGCGTATGCTTCTTCGATACGGTTCGCATTGATAAATCCCAGCGCGGAACCGATATAATTGCCGCCCGGGCCGGTCGTCGAATGCCGCGACGCCTCGGCTGGCGTAATACTATTGTTGGGTGTTTGCGGGTTGGCCAGGCGAGGCTGGCCTGATATTGGGATTGATCCTGTTGGCGGAGCGACGTTAATCGGGGGCAGATTGATAATGGCTTTTTCCATCTCGCCGGCATTCAACCAGCGCTGCTCGATGGTAGGTGACAATGCCTTCATGATTACCTGCTCATAGGCAGTGGATACATCTGGTCGCAACGTACGAATCGGCGGAAATGAGAAGATGCTGGGTTTATTGTTGGCCGCGTCGTGGTGGGTCAGTATCCGGTGCAAGGTAGCTCCCAGCGCATAAATATCACTGCGAGGCTCCGGCATTCCATGTAATTGCTCAGGCGGCGCGTAACCGATGGTCATGATGATTGTTGACTGCCGCTGTGTCTGGAATGTACGAGCAATACCAAAATCAATCAGCTTCACCTCATCCTTCTCTGTCACCATGATATTCGATGGCTTGAGGTCGCGAAAGATGATCGGCGGCGACTGGCGATGCAGGTAGTTCAGCACGCTACATACCTGTTGCGACCAACTGCGCGCGCGCGCTTCTGACACACCTCGCGCCCCATTGACCCCTACGACATTCCCCTCCTTCTCCAGCACTTCACCCAGCGTCTTTCCATCGATAAAATCCATCACCAGGTAGTGCTTTCCGCCTTCGATAAAAAAGTCGCGTACGCGGGGAATACATGGATGATTAAGGTCGAGCAGCATTGTTGCCTCGCGTCCAAACCATTCGACTGCCTGGGTATGTTCGGTATCGTTTTGGAACTCGTCCAGCATCTCCTTCACCGCGCACGGACGATTGAAGCGCGTATCCACAGCACGGTATACGGCTCCCATACCACCTGTAGCTACCGGTTTTTCGATCTTATAGCGTCCACCTGAGAGAATGGTGCCAGGAGCGAGACGGCGCTGGCTGCCACTGCCTCCGCCTGATCCCGGGCTGACCGGCTCCGCTGAGGAGGAGTCTAAAGCAGAAAAGGGCTGTTGGGCTCCTGAAGATAGCGCTTTATCGGATTGGGGCGTCGCGGGATTACTGAGAGACGCTGCTTTATTAGGATCAAACGAATAATTGCTCGACATATATATTACACCGCTCTTAAAATACTGCCTGAACTCTACCGCCATATAGAATGAAGTAGTTCCTAATCCCTTTGAGAGTCCAAGGAATCTTTACCATCCCTATTACATAGTATTTCTTATGTTGGGCGCATTATAACATATTCGCAAAAAATTGAACAATGGAGTACAACACAGTTCTAATGCCTATTAAGCCACAATTTCCCATGCTCTTTTCCCCCACATACTGAACGCGAAGCTACCCCATTTTTCCCGGTCTTGTATACATTATTACATCAACGGCCTTTCCAAAGCGCGAATATACCTGTCCGCCGACCTCAACACAGCATTCTTCGCATCCCCGGCAACAATAGTGTGAAACCACGCGCCATATAGCCTCTCGAAATTATAGTGCGCGACTACATCGGCCATTCTCTTCACCTCTGATGCAGGCAACGGAATCAGGTTCGGATAGCTATACATAAAGCTGACCCATCTGCGATCAGCGACGACCTGTATGATATCCCCCGAGAGTAGAAGCCCTTGAGATTCTGCTCCACTTGCCCAGTGCAAGACCGTGCCCCCTGCGAAATGTCCTCCCAACCGTATCAAGGTAATGTCGTCCATCAGGGAGAACGTCTCGCCCGACCAGAACTTGATACGCTCACCGGGTCTCATCACCCATTGTTTATCGGCCTCGTGCAGGTACACCGGCGCATCAAACTCTTCCGCCCAATCCAGCATCGAACTGTAGTAATGAGGGTGAGAAATGGCGATAGCCTCGATACCACCCAACTGTTTGACCGCCTCGATGGTCTCCCTATCCAGCAGGCTGATGCAATCCCAGAGTATATTTCCCTGGCCCGTCTGCACCAGCAGCGCGCGTTGCCCGATGGCGAACGTAGGAGTTGAACCTATGCCCTTGAGTCCCGCCTCGTGCTCTTTCACGGTATTACGAAAACCGTCCGCGTGCAATTGAGCCTGTGTCGTCCACTTCTGTCCTTCGTAGCCCACGTACTGGCGCTGATCCAGGCAAATTGGGCACTCCTTTGGCTCCGTCTCGCTCTCCGCAAATTGCGTACCACAGGTCGTACAAATCCAATGTTCCATGTATATTGTGCTCCTTTTCGCTCTGCCTCTATACTCCTGGTCTTCTTGATCCCACTATATGTCAGACCTTAATTCTTTGTACTGTACAAAAGACGAGTTCGTGCCAAATTCGAACATGTGGTAGCATACAACCATACACACATATCAACAGGAGCAAGCGAGCATGTCATCTTTAGACTATAAGAAAAAACTAGCAAGCCGTTGCAGTAGTATCTTTATACTGCTGTTGCCTCTGCTCGCCCTCCTGCTCTCCCCACCTCCGGCTCACGCGGATGGAGGTTTCCCTATAATCGGTGTGCTCCACGCGGGCCAACGTCCAGAAGGCATCGCCGTTGATACGCAGACCCACATGGTCTACATCGCTTACGAGTTTCCCAGCCTCGTGGTCGGGTTTGACCCCGTCAGTGGCAAAGTGCGCTGGAGCGTTCCGGTCGGCGATTCAGCCAACGATGTCCAGGTTGATAGCACAAATCACCATGTCTACGTCGCCAGTGTGTCTAGGAATAACACCAGAGGATCTCTCACTATTCTAGATGGCGCAAGTGGCAAAATACTCTTCAATAGCGTTACCGCTTCTAGTAACGATGGCCTCGCCATTGATACCATACGCCAGCGCGTCTACCTATCGAACAGTGATCATGGCAGCATCAGTGTCTACGCGCTAACGACGTCCGC
>JBGQJX010000235.1:0-6443 GCA_041499255.1 Ktedonobacteraceae bacterium
CAATATCTCCGCCGGCAGGGGGCTGGCATTTTCAGTTTCACTATTCCCTTGCTTACCGGCGACGTGCATCCCAACCGAAGTCGCATTGATAATGATGGACCACTGGTGGGGAATCAGATATGCCGGGTCGTTCAGGCAGAACACCTGGCAGTTGCTCTCCTGCTGCGCCTCCGCCGCCAGCCGCTGCGCGCGTTCCAGGTTACGATTGACAATGACCAGACGTTCAACCGAGGTATTTACCAGCGCGAATGCTGCCCCGCGCGCCGCGCCACCCGCTCCCAATAAAACAACCGTGTATCCCTCAAAAGAGAAAGTGTCTTTCAAGGATGTAAGTTGGCGCGGTTCAAGCAGTTTCCCAACGCCCAGCTCTACCAATGCATAAAGCAAGCCAGGGGCATCGGTGTTATAGCCGTAAAGATATTCATTCCGATGCACAATGGTATTGACCGCTCCAATACGCCCGGCCAGAGGATCAACCACGTCCAACAAAGGCAGAACGGCCTCTTTGTAGGGAATAGTAATATTAGCGCCCAAAGCCCGCGGCGCAAGCAGAGAAGCAACCCGAGCAGGAAGCTCACTCTCGCTTGTCTGCCAGAGTTCGTAACGCGCGGGGATACCACAGGCATCAAAAGCTGCCTGCTGAAAACGGGGCGAATAAGAGTGCGCAACCGGATCTCCGATAAGACCGACGCGTATAGGCGGTTGGCTATCTATATGTGGCTCTAGCTCCATTGAAATTAAGACACTCTTTTCTCTGTTTCTATATGTTACTATACAATAGATACGGAGCTATGCATATATGAACGGAGAAAATGCTCATGGCAGTTCAACCGCGCCTAGCCTCGGCAGTAATGCTGCTGCGCGATATGGCCTCTGGGGAAGGATTAGAAGTATTTATGGTCCGCAGGGTTATCCAGAGCGACTTTATGCCCGACGTTTATGTCTTCCCGGGCGGCTCGGTCTCTGCCGATGATCGCGCCACGGAACAGGCGGAACAGGTCTGTACTCCCGTTGTCTCGGGAGCAGTAGACCCAGAAGGTCATACCGACCTTGGCAGCGGCACGAGGGCAGCCGCCATTCGTGAACTTTTTGAGGAGGCCGGGGTCCTGCTTGCTTATCGCGGTGAGCATATACTGGCCATTAGCGAGGAGGACGTGGCTCGCTTTGATGCATATCGTCATGCATTTAACCAGCGCAAAGGTTCTTTGATAGAGATGGCCCACGCGGAACATCTACGATTGGCGACCGATCGTCTTGGTTACTTCGCACACTGGATTACACCCGAGGGGATGCCAAAACGTTTTGACACCCATTTCTTTATCACAACTGCTCCCGCTGAACAACAGGCGGCGCATGATCACCTGGAGACCAGCGAAGGTATATGGATTGCACCAACTGAGGCCCTGGTACGTTTCGAACGCAATGAATTTCCGCTGGTCTTTGCCACTATCCACCAGTTACGCGAGCTGGCTGCCTTTCGAAGCGTCAAAGAGGCCCTGGAATCTACTGCCGGAGAGCACGTGGCCACTCGCGTCCCTATTCTGGAACAGGGTGCCGAGGGAACGCGCGTTTATCTCCCTGGCGATGATGAAAATAAATGGGATGTTCCTGAGCATATGACACGCTAGTAGAGATCAGATTATGTGTTTTACACTTTGATGAGGGGATGGGGAAGATGGGAGAGATTTCACCGGAGGCCGATAAATCGGCGGTGGGCGCGATAAATCGGCCCCTACGGTTGGCCTAGTGATTTTGTTAAAGGTCATTATCGCGTTCCGAGAAAAGGAAACTTGTAAGATGGATACCCCTTATACTATTATTCTAGCCCCTAATCCATCGATGATGTCGGGGCCGGGCACGAATACGATTGTTCTTGGTGGCGGCGCTGAGGGTGCCACGGTCATTGATCCAGCGGTTGATGACAATACCTATCTTGACGCCCTTGTAGAGGAGGGCGCGCAACGAGGTGATATTCGCCGTATCCTCATCACCCATGGACACCCTGACCATATTGGCGGGGCGCTCGCGCTCAAAAAACGACTTGGCGTGGCAATATATGCCTTCAGCCACGAGGGCGTTCCTATGGCCGATAGGGAAATTGCAGATGGCACAACCTTTCCGGCTGGAGATGATACACTCCGCGCTATTCATACTCCTGGACATCGCTTTGATCACCTGTGCTTCTTGCTTGAGCGTCAGAAAACGCTCTTTGCAGGCGATATCATTGCAGGCGTGGGCACTGTGGTAATTAATCCACCGGAGGGCGACTTGCAGGATTATCTCGACTCACTAAAGCGCCTGCAAGAGATAGAGATCGCGGAAATGGTTCCCTCCCACGGCCCTACTATTAGCGATCCGCAGGCTAAACTTGCCGAGTACATTGCGCACCGTATGCAGCGCGAGCAGCAGGTACTCGTGGCGCTGGAGGAGCTGCCGCGCGGCACTGCGATTGCACAAATAGTCCCGCTGATTTACATGGATGTTGATCCACGCTTACATCCAGTTGCGGCCCGGTCTGTCGAGGCTCACCTGTTGAAATTGGAACGTGAAGGCCTGGTTGAGCGGTTGGGTGAGGATGCATGGGCGCTGGTGCGACCAACGGCGTAGGGTCGAACAGGGGATGAGCTATTTCATCGCCTTACAAGCAGAACTAATGCTGTTACTCCTGCGAGGCCCAGGCAAAACCAGCCGGGGACTGGTAGGTGCTCAATCGTCAATACAATCCCGCCAGCCATTTCGGCCAAGAACATTGCGGCCCAGGCTAAACCGCCCATGCTGGACTCCGCCCTGTCATTGTCTCTGCCACCCCTCCTGCGCCCGCGACGACCTGACCTGCCATTGTTTGAACTGTCTTTTAACCTGACCTCTATTTGCCCCGTCTCCAGTTTTGTAATCACCTGCTCCAACGAACGCGGCAAGGCCAGCAGGACACGTCCAGTCTCCAAGATTTGTTGAAAGATATCCTGAATGGTCTGGCCTGCTCCCTCAGCGTCAAGTCCCAGGAACTTGCGCGCGTAGGGTGTAGCAACCTCTACAAAGTTGAATTCTGGCGACAGGCCTGTCGAAACGCCGACCAGCACGCCGATGGCTCGACCTGTGAAGGCAAACTGCGCCGGTACCTTGAACGGCTGACCATAAAGCAAGTTTTCTACATCCTGGGCCACTTCGGGAATTTCCAAATCTCTCGCCTCACCCAGCGTCATCCCGTAATAATGCTCCATCATCAGCGCTACTCCTCGTTCGAGGGCCGTCATATTCGCCCCCTCGCCGATGAAGCCCAGGTTGGCCAGGGATTTGACCAGCATGCGTGAATCGCGGCTTATGAAACTTAAGAAGAGGTCTTTGAGCGCTTTCTTCATACTTTTGGTGATCGAACCAACCATGCCGAAATCGACGAAGGCTATTACTGGCCCTTCGCTCGCCGCCACTCTTTTGGCGCCCTTTCCTTCAGGCAGAACAAAGATATTGCCTGGATGAGGATCCGCGTGGAAGAAACCCTCGACAAAGAACTGGTAGAAGTAGGTGCTTACAGTGCGTTTCGCCACTTCGAGCCGGCTGACGCCTGCTGCCTCCAGGGCAGTATAGTCATTGATTTTGATGCCATCGATCCACTCTAATACAAGAACACGCCGTGTTGTATACTCATCATGCACAGCCGGGATGTAAATGGTTGGATCATCTTTGAACATTTCTTTGAAGCGTTTCGCATTGGCTGCTTCAGTGACATAATCAATTTCTTCGTAGACGGTGCGTTTAAATTCCCGGTAGACGCCCATGAGGTCGATAAATTCACTCGTATCCACAAAGCGGTTAATCACCCAGATGACAAATTTCAGGGTGCTCAGATCCATGCCGACGAGCTGATCGATATGGGGGCGCTGAATTTTGACGGCGACTTCCTCACCGGTAGAGGCGAGTACGGCTTTATGTACCTGGCCAAGCGAGGCAGCGGCGGCGCACTTGCGCTCCAAAACGCTAAATACCTGCTCAACAGGTTTTCCTAATTCTGTCTCGATCACCGAGACAACGTGGCTAAACGGCGCGGGTGGCACCTCGTCTTGTAGTGAACTGAGCACGGCCAGCGCCTGTTCCGGTAACAGGTCGGCACGCGAGCTGAGGAACTGTCCCAGTTTAATCAACAATACGCCGAGCTTGATGGCGGTGACGCGAAACGCAATAAGCACCTGGACTAACACATCGATGTTCGGTTGAACCTCGTAGTTCCCGCGCTCGCGAGCGCGGATTACGCGCCGTCGCTCGCGGTAGATAACCCAGATCGTCCACAACAATAGTCTCGATACCCTGATAAATCGCACAGCCTGCGAAAATCTATTTATACGCGGCACTTTTTTTTGCATAGAAGACTAGACCTTTTTTTATGAAAGCCGGGGTGCAAGGGACGTGCTGGATAAATCCGCACTCTACAATGGTGTCCCCTGGTCCCGGCTGTGAGAATTTGTACAATACCCTAGTTCGCTACATCAATAGCAATATCAATAGCATAACATGTACGTTCTAACCATTGGAAGAGTTGAATACATTACTCGTTTTCTTTGCGTCCGAAGCGCCTGAGCCGCAGCGAATTGCTTACTACTGTTACAGAAGACAGCGCCATTGCCGCTGCCGCGAAGATAGGCGCATTCTCGCGTAAGAATGGGATCAACGGCGACAGAATAGCCGTTGGGATTAAAATGACGTTATAGGCGAAGGCCCAGAAGAGGTTTTGTTTAATGGTACGCAGCGTTGCCCGCGAGAGGGCCAGGGCTGTTGCGACACTTTTCAAGTTTCCCTTCACAAGCGTAATATCCGCCGCCTCCATGGCGATATCCGTGCCAGTGCCCATCGCAATACCGGCGTCGGCCTGTACAAGGGCGGGGGCATCGTTGATGCCGTCACCAGCAAAGGCTACAACAAGGCCACGATCCTGTAATTGTTTGACCTGGTTGGCTTTGTCTTCTGGTAGGACCTCCGCCAGCACGTGATCGGCAGGGATACCAACCTGCGCGGCAATAGCTTGCGCCGCTCTCCGGTTATCTCCGGTGATCATCCAGACATCGAGTCCCTGCGCGCGCAACTTTTTGACGGCTTCCGTTGAGCCAACCTTGACTGTATCAGCAACAGCAATCAGCCCCGCGACTTTGCCGTCGATCACGACGATGATGGCCGTCTTGCCCTGCTGCTCCAACGCCGCCAACTGCTGCTCTACCGCGTCAAACTCGGCAGAGCGCTCACTCAGGAGACGACGGGTCCCGATGAGCACCGAATGTCCCTCGATTGTGGCTTCCAGACCGCGCCCGGCAAGGGCAGTAAATTGTTCAGGAGCATTGCCGAGTGTGATACCTCGCGCCCGGGCGCCCTCTACAATGGCCGCGGCCAGGGGATGCTCGGAGCCTTGTTCCGCTTCGGCAACCAGGCGCAGCAGATCCTCTACCTGTATGCCTTCGAGCGCGATGACGTCGGTCAGGGCGGGCTTGCCTTTGGTGATGGTACCCGTCTTATCAAGCAGCACGGCACGCACGGCATGGATACGTTCCAGGCTCTCACCACCTTTGATGAGGATACCTCGCTCGGCGCCCTTGCCGGTTCCAACCATAATGGCAGTCGGAGTCGCCAGGCCCAATGCGCATGGGCAGGCCACAACCAGCACGGCGACGGCGGCGATGATGGCGATAATCCAGGGATTGCTGGCGCCCAGCATAGCGGCTGTATTTGTGGCGGTTAGATTGCCGATGATCGCCCAGGCAATGAAGGTGAGGGCCGCAATTACCAGCACGACCGGCACGAAAATGCCTGAAATGGTGTCAGCCAGGCGCTGGATGGGAGCCTTCGACCCCTGCGCTTGCTCGACCATACGGATGATACTTGCAAGTACGGTATCGGCCCCAACTTTCGTTGCTCGCATTCGTAAAAGTCCGCGCTGGTTGATGGTCGCACCAATCAGCGGTTCGCCCTCACTTTTTTCAACGGGAATGCTCTCCCCGGTAATCATGGATTCATCGACCGACGAGAGGCCAGAGAGAACGATACCGTCCACGGGAATCTTTTCGCCAGGACGCACGATAAGCTCATCGCCGACCTGCACCTGTGCGATGGGGAGCTCGACTTCCTGTCCCGAACGTAGAACATGGGCGGTATGAGCTTGCAAGCCGATTAATTTCCTGATGGCCTCGTTGGTTTGCCCTGTCGCACGGGCCTCAAGGTACTTGCCCAAGAAGATCAAGGTGACAATCAAAGCAGTGGTGTCATAGAAAGTAATAGAACCAACGACCCGCGGGAAGAAGGTGGCTACAACACTCATGATATAGGCGGCGGTCGAGCCAAGTGAGATGAGGGTATCCATATTGGCGCTGCCGTGGCGCAATGTATTGATTGCTCCACGGTGGAACTCCCAACCAACTATTGCCCAGACGGGAGTTGTAAGTACCAGCAAGAGTAAGTTTTCA